>DAOTMJ010000015.1 GCA_035450225.1 Candidatus Hydrogenedentota bacterium | reverse complement strand
AAACCGCTTCCGGCACGCCTTCGATATCTATTCGAAGGGAACAGGCCCCTTCGATTATGATGGCGAGCGAATTGGACGCGCTAAAAAGTTTCAACGGAAGAGGATGCGATCATGGATGCGATGGGGACGTTTTTATGGGGTTGCACGGTGTGCGCGGTCCTGATAGGTTCCGCCGCCGCGCGCGCGGAAAACATTGACTGGTGGACGACACATTCACTGGACAAGGCGTTTCCGGATTCCGTGAAGCCGGCAAACGCGCCGCAAGCGATTGCGTTGAAAGCAGCGCGAAACGATACCGAAGACGCGCAGGTTCTGCTGCGCACCCCGAAGGGTCTGACAGTCGCGAAGGCGTCGTTCTCGCTGCCGGATCTACAAGGGCCGGACGGCGCGATCATCGCCAAGTCAAATCTCGGCGCGCATTGGATATGGTATACCTACGTCCATAACAACCCGCCCGCGAACAAGGATCCGAAAACCTTCCTGCGCGCCGCGCCGGGATTCTTTCCCGACGGATTTCTCGAACAACCGGTCGTGCGCATCCGCGACGAATGGACGCAGCCGCTGTGGGTGTCCGTGACGGTCCCGAAAGACACGCCGCCCGGCGACTACACCGGCACGCTGGGCATAGACCTCGACGGGCAGCACATTAACGTGCCCGTTGCCATTCACGTTTGGGCATTCACGCTGCCCGACGAACCGACGCTGCATCAAACGGAGTGGTTCTTCCCCGCCAATCTCGCCGAATACTACCGGATTCCGCTCTTTTCCGACGCCTGCTGGACGTGGATCGATCGCGTCGCGCAGGACATGGGCCGCCACCGGCAGGATACGATCCTCACGCCCTTCACGATGCTCGTCTGCATGACGCAACAGGCGGACGGCGCGTTTGCGTTCGATTTCACGGCGCTCGACCGGTGGGTCGAAATGTTCAAGAAGGCGGGCGTCACGTGGATCGAGGGCGGCCACGTCGCGGGGCGCTGCGGCGGGTGGGAAAGTCAATTTGTCTGGTCGCGCTTCAACATCGTTGGATCGGACGGCAAACCGCTTGACACCGGCACGTTGTCCGAGGCCGAATTCGAGCCGTATATGGAGGCCTTTCTGAAGGGCGTCTGGGCGCACCTAAAGGAAAAGGGTTGGGCGGGCCGATACATTCAGCACATCGCGGACGAACCGATCCCCGTCAACGAGAAATCATGGACGGAACGCGCGGGCAAGGTGCGCGGGTGGCTGCCCGGCGTACCCATCGTGGACGCGATCATGCACGAAGGGCTTGACGGCTTCATTGACATCCGCGTCCCGCAAATCCAGCACATCAAACCCGGCCGCAAAGAGAATCCCAAAGAGGCCACGTGGAGTTACGTCTGCCTGTATCCACAGGGCGAGTATCCCAACCGATTCCTCGATTATCCGCTCATCCGCAACCGCATCCTGTTTTGGCTGTCGTGGTCGCTCGACCTCAAAGGCTTCCTGCACTGGGGATACGGCCATTGGAAGACGTGGGATCCCGTCCCGGCGGCGGTGGACGTGTCGCCGTGGATGGACGCGACCGGCGGCAGCATCTACGTCGCCGATCGCCAACCCCTGCCGGCCGGCGATCCGTTCATCGTGTACCCCGGACGCGACAAGATCTGCTCAAGCATGCGCTGGGAAGACATCCGCAACGGCATGGAGGACTTCGAATACCTCCATATGCTGCAAGCCTTCGCCAAGAGACCGCCCAAAGGCATGCCCCGTGCCGACCGCCAAACCGCCAAGGCCCTGCTCGAACGTGTCCGAAACGAAATCGCCAAGGCCCCGAACGCGCATACGCAGGACGCTTCGGAACTCCTCAATATCCGCGACGAAATCGGGGAACTACTGGGTCGCATAACGCCTTACAGACTGAAATAACGGTGGGGCCGCTTGCCGATACACAGCGGCGCTGCTTTCCACTTGATTCCTTGCCGCTCGGGCCTTAGTATACCGGGGGTTTGCGATGGACGGCGCGTGGCTTGTAGATACCGCACGCCGGAATCGCGGAAGTCGTAGTCGTTCGCAGTGCGTGGAACTCGGAATATTCCGGCTCCTGCCTTGTGAAGTCGGGCTACTCGGAGGCAGAGGATGTCGCGAAAGCTGGCGGTTATTCCCGCGGAATGTTCCGGGTGCAAGATGTGCGAACTGGTGTGCGCGATCAAGCATTTCGGCGTCAACAACCCCAAGAAGAGCGCGATTCGCGTGCTCATCACCTACCCACATCCGGTGGTTCGGATGCCGATTGTGTGCAGCCAGTGCAAAAAGCCACCGTGTGAGGAAGTGTGCCCGGTGGACGCGATCAGCCGCAGGGACGGCGTGGTGAGCCTCGATACGGGCGTCTGCATCTCGTGTTTTCATTGCGTCGAATCGTGCCCGTTCGGCGCGATGTACGCGCACGACGAATGCGAATATCCGATCAAGTGCGATCTATGCGACGGCGATCCCGAATGTGTCAAGCATTGCCCCAAAAACGCGATTCGGCTCGTCCCCGAATACGCCCTCGGCGAAAGCAAGCGCCTCAACAACGTCCTGGGCTACACCCAGATGAAGGAAATTGAATTCGTCGAAAAGGGCGAGACGAAGACGCTTCAGTACGCCGAAATTGGAAAGGAGCAGTTATGAATCTCAAGGGCGGCTATTTTTTCAAGGGATTGCACGTCAATCTGACCACGGGCGTCATCGAACGCCGCGATCTTTCCGGGGATTTCATCGAGCGCTATGTCGGCGGGCGCGGGTTCGGCGCGAAACTTGTCTGGGACAACCTCAAGGCGCATGATTTCCACATTGACCCGCTTGGTCCGGAGAATCTGCTGGTTGTGGCGGCCGGGCCGTTGACCGGTTG
This sequence comes from Candidatus Hydrogenedentota bacterium, assembly GCA_035450225.1. Lineage (NCBI taxonomy): Bacteria > Pseudomonadati > Candidatus Hydrogenedentota > Candidatus Hydrogenedentota bacterium. The sequence continues at coordinate 92,931 of DAOTMJ010000015.1, read as the reverse complement.
CTACGTGCCGTCGTCCGGCAAAAATTCATTTGTCGCAATTTCTCCGGCAACAGGCCTTTACGGCGATTCGTCCATTGGCGGCGGGTTTGGCGTCGAACTGCGCCAGACCGGCCACGATTATCTCGCCCTTGCCGGCGCAGCGCCGGAACTTTCGATCCTGTTCATTGACGACGAACACACCAGCATCATCCGCATGCCCGCGCTCAAGGGCAAAACCTGTCTCGAAGCGGAGGGCATCATCAAGGAGAAGCTCGGCTCGCACAACCTTCATATCGCCGTCATTGGGGTCGCGGGCGAGAACCGCGTCCGATTCGCCTGCGTCAATTCCGATTGGAGCCGCAACGCGGGCCGTACAGGCATCGGCGCGATCATGGGATCGAAAAACCTCAAGGCCATCGTCGTGCGCGGCACGAAGGATCTGCCGGTCCATGACATGAACGGACTTGTGGAGGAAACGCAAAAGGCCGTCAAATACATGACGGATCACAAGTATTTCCGGCTGTGGCAGCAGCAGGGCCTGATGAACGTCATCGAATACGCGAACTCGAAGGGCATCCTGCCGACGTACAACTTCAAGGCGACCACCTTCGCCGCCCACGACAAGATCAACGGCGAAACCATGCTCGAACATTACAAGATCGGCGACAGCGCCTGCTTCATGTGCCCGATGTGCTGCAGCAACATCTGTCTCGTAAAGAACGGCAAATACGCCGGCACCGTCACGGAAGGCCCCGAATACGAATCCTGCGCCATGCTCGGATCGAACCTCGGCGTCGAGCGGTTCGACGCCGTCCTGGCGGCCAACAAATTGTGCGACGAACTCGGCATGGACACCATCTCGACGGGCAGCATCATCGGCGCCGTCATCGAAGGCTACGAAAAGGGCGTCATCTCGCTGGCGGATCTCGACGGCAAGGGCATCGCATGGAACGACGACGACGCCATCCTCGACCTGATGCACCGCATCGCCCATCGGGAGGGCGTGGGCGATATCCTTGCGGACGGATCGCGGCGCATCATCAAACAGTGGCCCGAAATGGAAAAGCTCCTGCTCCAGGTAAAAGGGCTCGAACAGTCAGCCTACGACAGCCGGGTCGGCACGTCCATGGGGCTGGCCTACGCCACGTCGGACATTGGCGCGCACCACGCCCGCGCATGGACCATCGCCAAAGAAATCGAGGAGGGCGCGTCGTGGTCCGCCGAGCAAAAGGTGGACCTTGTCATGTACCACCAAGCCGTTCGGCCGCTGTTCGACATGCTCGGCGTCTGCCGCTTGCCTTGGATCGAACTCGGCCTCAACGAACGCCACTACGAGAAGTTTTACACCTATGTCACGGGCAAGACGATGACGCTCGAGGAATTACTCGAATTGTCCGATCGGGTCTACAACCTCACGCGGCGCATAAACATCCGGCTGGGTGCGACCCGCAAGGCCGATTCGCTCCCGTTCAAAGTGACCAAAGCCCCTGTGCTGACCGGCCCCAACGCGGGGAAAACACTCGATGAACACGAGTTCGAGAAAATGCTCTCGCTGTATTACGAAAAGCGCGGATGGGACAAGGATGGCGTGCCGCCGGTCGAGCTTGAAGCAACTTTTTGACCAGCAAAATCAAATATTTTCTGCTTTCAGCGGCGCTGTTCTTGGCCATGGACACCGCAGCGACGGCCTTCCCCCCGCCCAATATCGTTCTGATTGTGCTCGATGCGTTGAGGGCCGACCGGCTTGACGCGGAACGCGGCGGGCAGGGCGTCATGCCCGCCCTGCTCGATTGGTCGTCACATTCGGTGCGGTTCACCAACGCAACCACGGCCTGCACATGGACGCGTCCGGCTATGGCTTCGGTGTTTACGTCGCTGCACGTGGATGCGCATCAGGTCTATACAGGCACATCCACGCTGCCAAGCGCCATCGAAACGATGGCCACCTTTTTCAACAAAGCCGGATATGCGACAATTGGCATTCAGAGCAATAATCACTTGACCTTTGCCAATGGGTTTGCCCAAGGCTTCGACATCTATGACGATGATTCGGCGCCCATCCTGCCCGCCGATGAGTTGACGAACAACGCCATCGCGCGCATTGAAACCGCCGGGCAGCCGTTTTTCCTGTATGTCCATTACATGGACCCGCATCTGCCCTTCTGGCCGCCGGAGGCCTACCGCGCGCTTTTCGGCTATCCCAACCCGGGGCTGCTCCCGGCGGAACAGACCATCGCGGAGAATTTTTACGGTTACCTGTTCGATCAAATTGATTACACGCTGGGCCTGATACCCGCACGCACCTACGCCGAATTGTCCGCCACGGGGAAGGACGCCGTGTGGACCCTTTTCGACGGCGACTGCCGGTTTACGGACACGGAAGTCATGCGGCTGATCCTGTCCATTGCGCAAACGCATCCAGACACGATCTTCGTGGTCACGGCGGACCACGGAGAACACATGTTCGAGCATGGCCACTTGGGCCATGGCCTTACCGTCTACGAGCCGGTCTTTCGCGTGCCGCTGATCGTCAACGGGCCGGGGTTGGCCCCTGCAACCGTCCCTTCCGTCGTGACGACTGTTGACCTGCTGCCCACGCTGGCCGCCTTGGCCGGATTGCCGCCGCGACCCGCGTGGCAAGGAAAAGATCTGTTCGGAACGCGCGATCCAGACGGCCCCGTCTTTGCCTACACGCGGGGCGGCGCCGCGCCGCGCTGGGTCAACCTCGAAACCGTCCGGCGGGGTTCGATGAAATTGATTCACAACCTCTCGACCGGCGCAAGAGCGCTTTATAACGTGGAAAACGATCCCGGCGAAACGAACAACCTCGCTTCGCTATACCCCGAACAGGCCGCCGAACTACAGGCATTGCTCGACACGCATCGCGAAGACAATCTCCGCGCGCGGACCCGCACAACCGCCATCACGCCCCACCCCGGCGGTTGGATTGAGGAAGGCATGGTCCTGTCGTTGACGGCGCCGGACGGATCGAATTACCAATGGAAGAAGGACGGCGCGGATATCGTGGATGCCCCGCCCCGCGTTACGGGAGCGACAACCCGCACGATCATCCTGAACCCGGTCGTTCCCGAAGACGCAGGCGTCTACGAATGCCGGTTCGATGACGGTGCGAAAAGCATCCAATACACCCGGCCCTACATTCTGAACGTTCTTCCACCCAACAGCGTTCCCGCCGCATCACCCATCGCCCTCCTCGTGCTCGCGACGGTTATCGTGGTGTTGTCGAAAGCGCCGCTTTCGCTGGGGATGAAGAGTGTGAAGAGTGCGAAGGGAACCAAGCGCTTCTTGGGCCTTTTTCGTCCATAACATCCCTATCGCCCACTGGATAAGCCGGAGATCTTTGGAGCCTGCCGCCGAATCGCTCGCTATTCGCCATGCAGTTCGGCGGCGGCGGCAGGCGCGGCGTTGACGTGAACCGCGTCGTCCAGTTGGTCTTTTCCAAGTTCCTTCCCGGCTCGTTTTACATATTCGTCCGATCCCAGCCAATCGCGGACGGCCTGCACGACCCGCGATTCGTCTTCGGCTCGGCAGAGCGCCAGAACGGTCCCGGCCATGCCGGCGCCCGTGAGCGATGATCCCAATGCGCCCGCGGCGATCGCGGCGTCCACGATACCGTCGAGCACGGGCGCGCTCGCACCGTAGGCGCCGGGCGCCATTTCGATGGGCGTGTGTTGGGCGGCCATTTCGGCCAGCGTCCCGTCGGATACGTCGAACCGGTACGGCCGTCCGGATGCATCGAGGAGCCGGTCGCCATCGTGCCCGATGGACATCAGTCGTCCGGCGCCGCCCCAGTCGCCGTCCGTCAGCGCGTCCGCAAAGCGCCGCGCCCGTTCGGATTCCGCGATGCCGAAAAGGAGCGGCCCGCGCAAGTGTATCATGTCCGGTCTTTGATCCTCGGGAACGGTTCCGAAGTATTGCCGGTAGGCTTCGTCGAGTCCCGGCAAGGCATAGCGCGCGCGCAAATCGGCCAACGAAAGGGCGTCCGGCATGGCGCATAGGATGCGCGGAAGGTCTGGGATGCGTTCTTGGGTCACGCGCGACAAGCGGTCCGTTTCGGCGACGAAAGGTTCGGGGAATCCCTGTCGCCGCATCTCCTGACGGAGGATTTCCATCGCCAACGAATAGGCGAAGCGATTGCGCGTATAGGCCACGAGCGCCGCGCCGCTCAGGCTGCGTTCCGTGTACGAGTTGACAACCAAGATGCGCAGCGTTTCCGGAAATGCCATGCGCCGGAGACTCGCCAGGTTCAGATCCGGCGCGAACAGGGCCAAATTGACTAGTTCGCCTTGCCCACCGAGGATGATCGCAGCCTGGTCGCTCAGGCCGCAACGGGATCCCGTGTACCATTCCGCGTCGCGCGCCGCGAGGATCAATTCGAGCGGGGCCAGTTCCTTCCCGTTCAGCGCAAGCACGGCGCTGCATACCGCCACGCAAAGGGCCGCGGACGAACTCAAGGAAGCGCCCCGCGGCAAATCGCTCCCGATCGCGGCATTCATGCCGCATAGCGGCACATCCGGGAAACGATGCTGGATACCGAGCCATGCGCCGGCCAGATAATGCGACCAATGGCCGCGGCGCGCCTCGACCTCCCTTCGGACGCCGGGGGAGAGGATGTACTCCGTCCAAGATCGTCGGAACGACTCGCCGGCCCGCGCATCACCGGTCCGAATGACGGTTTCCTCGAAGTGCGGATCGGTGTTGACGAAAACAGAATCCGCGTCGGCCCGCGACTGAACGGCCGCCAGCACTTCACGCTGGTGGGTCATCAAGTTGAGGTAGCCGCCATGGGTGTCCACGTGCATGCCGCGCAAATTGATGCGTCCCGGCGCGCGAAATACGCGTACGGGCCCGTCGCCGAAGCGTTCCCGGAATCGTCCCAGAACCCGCCGCAGCAAGCGCAGGCGCGCCGCGACGACGGATTCGTCCGCCCCATAGACCGCGCGCAGGGTTCGTTTGAATTCAATAGGCGGATGCTCCAGCCGTTCGAGCCATGCGGAAACGTTCATCATCAATATCTCGCCTGGGAAGGGAAGACTTGGAACAGGGGACGGATGAATCCATAGAACAGATTTTCCGACAGCACGTAGATGGAATACCCGATAAGGTAGGCGGCGATCACGTCCACGGTGTAATGGTTGTGCGAGAGAAGGACGCATATCGCCATGGTGATCGAGCCGCAGAGCATGAGCAGTTTGAGGCCTTTTGTGTCGAAAAAAAGGAAGAAAAGGAATGGGATGCAGGTGTGGCCGGAAAAGATGAATTCATTTTTGAAGGTATAGGTTCCCATCAGGCGCGAGAACAGATAATCGAGTTTGCCCATGTCAATCATTTCGACCGGCGGGCCAATGGGGGAAAGAAACACGAACGCCGTGCGGATGAACAGGAACACGCTGAGCATGAACAGCAGGAACGGGATCCGGCGCGGATGGAAGGCGATGGCCGCGCCCGCCGCATAGAGGTGCAGAGCAAACCAGCCCCACGACAGGATGGGCAGCACATTGACCGCCGGAATGCGCCGGAGAAGCCAGTCGCTGCCCGTCGGCAGCGGGCGCTGGTCCGCGTACCAGCCCAGTTGGGTGTAGGAGAAATACGAGAGCACAAACAAGGCCAGCACGCCGGACAGCGTAATGATCCACCACCGGTAATGGACGCCGTGCCATTCGTCGCGGATTTGGTGAATTTCGGCGAGCGTGCCGCTGAGCAAACGCCGGCGAAGCCGTTTGATCTCGTCCGGGGAACGCTGTCCGATTTTGAATTTGCGGCGCTTGCTCATGAAACCACTGCCTGGCCTGTTTTGTTCATGCCGAATGCCGAAGAACCTTCATGCCTTCAAACCATAAAATACTGGCGGCGCCGGCCGCAAGCGCGAAAACGATGTCCACAAGGTGCAGCGGTGTAAAGTGAAACAGTTCGCGGAGAAACGGCACATACAACACCAATCCCAGAAACAGCGGCGCTCCGATGATTACGCCCCACAGGGCGTTGTTGCGCACCGAAAACATGGAGAAAAAAGTGCGGGACCATGACCGATTGGTCAGAATCAGGCCCAAATTGCCGACGATGAGCGTCGCAAACGTCAGGGTTCGCGCATCCTCGGCGCTGTGGCCGCGATACCGGGCGGCGGCGAAGACCGCCAGCACGATGACAAGCACACTGATTCCCTGCATGAGGCCCAACACGACGCTGGCGCGCCCGAACAACAGCGCGGATGGGTTGCGCGGCGGACGCCGCATGACGCCCTCCTCTTCCGGTTCCGCCTCGAAGGCGATGGAACACGCCGGGTCAATGATCAGTTCGAGAAAGACGATATGGACGGGATACAGCACGAGCGGCCATTTGAAGAGAACAGGAATGAGCGAAAGTCCCGCAATAGGCACGTGAACCGCCAGGATGTAGACCATCGCCTTGCGCAAATTGTCGAAGATTCGGCGGCCCAGCCGCACCGCCTGCACGATGGATGAAAAGTCGTCGTCGAGCAGGACCAGTCCCGCCGCTTCGCGGGCGACGTCCGTGCCGCGCCCGCCCATGGCGATGCCGATGTCCGCCGATTTGAGGGCCGGGGCGTCATTGACGCCGTCGCCCGTCATAGCGACGATTTCGCCGTTGGCCTTGAGCGCATTGACCAGTCGCAGTTTCTGTTCCGGCACAACCCGCGCGAAAATATGGGCCGTCCGTATGCGTTCCCGCAGGGCCGCATCGTCCATGTTGTCCAATTCCGCGCCGGTGATGCATTCGTCGGCGGAATGAAGCCCAATCTGCCGCGCGATGCACAGGGCGGTTTCCGGATAATCCCCCGTGATCATGATCACGCGAATTCCCGCCGCATGGCATTCCCTGACCGCATTGGGCACGGCGGGCCGAACGGGATCCTCAAAGCCAATCAGGCCGAGATATTCGAACTCGAAATCGTGCTGCTCGCCCGGCATGGTCTTTCGCCGGAAATGGGCCTTGGCCACGCCCAGCACGCGCAGACCGTCGCGCGCCAGTATTTTTACATCCGCCGTCATGGCGGCCTGTTGCCCTTCGTCGAAATGACATAAATCAGCGATGGCTTCCGGCGCGCCCTTCGCGGCGGTGGCGAATTCGTCGCTGTCCGGCGCGCGCCAGACATGCGACATGGCCAGCAGTTCCCGCGAAAGGGGATATTCCTGCTCGAGCACCCAATTCACGTGCAAATGCTCGGTATCGTGCAGGTACCGTTCCCCCAATTGCTTGAAAGCCTTTTCCATCGGATCAAACGGATCGATCTGGGACGCCAAAATACTGTATTCGACAATTTCGTGAAAGGCTTCCGGCAGCGGCTCCTTGGAGGCATAATCCACCGTATAGTCGCGGCCGTTAGCCAGGATTCGCCGCACCGTCATGCAATTCTGTGTCAACGTGCCGGTCTTGTCCACGCAGAGCGCCGTCGCCGCACCGAGGGTTTCAACCGCCGGCACGCGCCGCGTCAGCACGTTGTTTTTGGAAATCCGCCACGCGCCCAGCGCGAGGAAGATGGTCAATACGACCGGAAATTCCTCCGGCATCAACGCCATGGCCAGCGTGATGCCGGCGAGAAACCCTTGAAGCCAATCTTGCCGGGTCAATCCATAAATCAACACCACGGCCACACAAAACGAAACGGCAAGAATGGCCACATTCCGAACCAATTGTGAGACTTCGACGGACAGGCGGGTCTTTTCGACCGTTACCGATTGCAGCGCCTTGCCAATCCGGCCCAGTTCCGTCTGCATGCCGATTGCGCAAACTTCGGCAAGCCCCTTGCCCTGCACGACCAAGGTTCCGGAATAAACAAGAGCCTGATCGTCGCCGCCCGGCCGGTCCGTCCCGGCGGATTCCCGTTTCGCGGCCTCGTGCCAGGGCGCTTTGCGAACCGGCACGGATTCGCCCGTCAGCAGGGATTCGTCCACCGACATGTAACTGCAAGAAAGCACGACGGCGTCGGCGGGCACGCGATCGCCCTCGGACAACACGAGTATGTCGCCCCTTACCACGTCACGCCCGGCGATGCGCTTTTCAACGCCGTCGCGAACGACCAGCGCGCGAGGACTGGATAAATCGCGCAAGGCCTCCAAGGCTCGTTCCGTCTTGCGTTCCTGGTAGAACGTAATGCCCATGATAACGAACACGAACCCCAACAGCATCATCGCTTCCCGGATATCGCCCAACGCCAGATAGATCGCGCCGCATGCGACCAGCAACAGAAACATCGGTTCGCGGATCACCTCGAACGCGATCGTCGCCAGTCCGCGGGGTTTCGAGGCGGAGAGTTCGTTGGGGCCTTCCTGGAGAAGACGCCGCCGGGCTTCCGCTTCGGTCAATCCGCGCGGCAGGAAATCTTCTGTCTGTGGCGGTTTCACGGCGTCCCCGGAATGAGTATGACCGCGGAAACGGGATAATGGTCCGAAGGATAGCGCCCATCCTTGTTGAACGTGACGGTTTCATACCGCTGCACACTGCCGGCATTTCGGACAAGAATCCAGTCTATGCGCTGCTGTTTTACGTCGGGCGGCGCTTTGAATCCGCCAAACGTCACGTCGGGACCGAGACGTTCCCCGGCCAGGAGACACGCATCCTTGAATCCGCCCTCAACGAGGATTTTCCATGCGGCGGATGTTTCGGCGTTGGCGTTGAAATCGCCCGTGAGAATGACAGGCATTTCCCGCGGCAGCGATAACAAGCGCTGGACAATCAGCCGGGCCGATTGGACGCGGGCCTCTTCGCTTCTGTGATCGAAATGCGTATTGAGCACATGGAAAGCCGCCCCTGTCCCGGCATGGCGAAACCGCGCCCATGTGACCATGCGCGTGCAACTCGTGTTCCACGAACGGGAACCGTGCACTTCGGGCGTTTCGGAAAGCCAGTAATGGCCCGATTCCTCAGCCGTCAACGCGTCTTTCCGGTAGAACAGCGCGCTCATCTCACCCTTGCCGTCCGTCTCGCGCCCCACGCCGATCCAGGCATATTCCGGCATGGCCTCGGCGAGGTATTGCGCCTGAAACTCAAGGCATTCCTGCGTTCCCATGATGTCCGGATTCATTGTCCGGATCGTTTCGACCATCAATTCCCGGCGTTTCGGCCATGCGTTTTCGCCATCGAGCGCCGTGCCGTAACGCAAGTTGAACGACACCACCACGAGCGGCGTCGTCGCGCCGCCGATTCCACATACCAGACATCCAATAATCAAACTCACGGGCAGCCTCCTTTATCGTGCCGGCTTATCGTAATCGTCAATCGTTGTCTTCTCACGGGGTTTTCATCATGCCGACGGTCATGCGGGCGGTTTGGCGTCTTCATCCACCGGACCGGGACGCACGACAACGGGCGCCGTTGCGATCCGGGGCCGGATGGCCAGCCAGTCCACGCCCTGGAATTCCGGATCGGGGATGGCCCGTACTTCCTCGTCGCCGAGATAGGGGCACATGGCATCCACCCACGCGATGAGCCGTTGCCGACTCGTCTCATCCACAACGACGCCATGGTGTTTCCCGCTGGACACCATTTCAATCAACGGACTCCTGTACGAAAGGCTCGTCATGGGTTTCGGCGTCACATAGGCCTTCGGATCGCGCTGATCGAACGCTTCGACCATGAGCACCCCGGCGATGCCGAAGCCCGGCACGGGCTTTTCCGGCGGCGTATACGGCGCACCCCACGTCGGACGCCCGATCAACGTCATGTACGGTTCGGAAAACACCGGCGGACTGGGCCGTTCGGTCATATCAAAGGTCTTGCGGCCTTCGCCGTCCCCCTCGTGGCAGCGGGAGCAGTACCGGTCCAGCACGGGCCGGACATAACGCGCATAACTGACGGTGGTGTCCGGCCACGGCGGCGGTTCAATCGCGCGCGGCGGCGCGCTGCCCGCGATGGATTTTTCACCGAGTCCCGGTGCGCGGCTGTGCGATTCATGGCAACCCAGACACCCCCGGCTCTCGCCGGGCATCACGCCGACGAAACTGCGCATCGTCTGCAAGGCCCGAAAATGCCCGTCCAGCAATTGAAAGTGCAAAGCCTGCCCCGACGGAGCCGTAAATGAGACGGATCCGTCGCTTTCGACGGGCACGGTGCCGATGAGGCGTTTCACGCCTTCGGACTGCACGGCGGACACCACGGGGCCGGTCGAGATGTACGGGCGCTTGTGCCAGTAGGTGTACGTTTTGGCGTCTATCTGCCAGATGCGGAGATACCGCGCCTTGCCGCGCAGTTCTTCCGGCGCATTTTTGTAGACATCGTTGCTGAACAGCACACCCGGCGCGGGATTATCGCGCTCCCCGCGGGACGGCCACGCCACGCGGTCCACGATCTCATGCGGTTTCGCGCGCGGCTTGAGCGGCATCGCATGAAAAATATTGTGGACACCCTCATAGATCAATTCGCGGTTGCCGTCCACATCCATCAGATAGAGCCGGAACTTTCCGTCGCGTTGCGCCGATACAAGAAAATCACGCTCGCTCAGCGGGTAGGGCGAGTAGTACGCCGGATACTTGCCCGAGACGTGGTAACTTGGCGACTCGACGGGATCGACGGGGCCGTTGTAGCACTCGGGCCACTCGACATCGGCGGTGACCTTGGTCAATCCGTTGGGAAAATTGAGGCCCTTGTCGGGATCGATAATGCCCACGGACCCCGCAAACCAATCGTGATGGGCGCTGCCGGTGAACATCACGCGGCGACTGCCCGGAATATTGCGCGCGTCTTTCATGACATCCGGCCAGACGCTCTGATTGCCCCAGAACGTGGCCACCTGCGTGCCGTCGGGATGGGTGGTCCACAATTTCTGCGCGCGCCACAGGGGCTTGTCCGTGTACTCCCAACGGGTATAGACGACACGCCCATCGTCCATTACGGACGGCAGGTAGTCGGGTTCGTTGCTGTACGAAACCAGATAAATGTTCCCGCCGTCCGCGTCGGCCCGTGCAAGTTGGAACGAATTGGTGGGTGGCATGCACCGGACGTAATTATGTCCGCGCGTCGTCGCAAACATGATATGGCCGTCCGGCAGATAGATCGGATCCACGTCATCGTAGACCCCATCGGTCAACTGCACGAGGCCGGACCCGTCGCAGTTGATTTCATAAATGTGAAACGACTTTTCATTGTGCGGTTTGAAACAGAACAGGACTTTTTTGCCGTCAAAAGACACGTCGGGCCGCCAGAATGATCCATGCAACGGCGGCTGGGGCATCAGTTGCGTGACATTCCCCGCCGGATGCAGTCCATCGAGAATCAGCAGCCGCGCGCCGGGCACGGCCATGTAACCGAGACGGTGGCGCGTCTCGTGCTGCCATTCGGATCCCTGCGGATAGGGCATGTCTACCAGCAGCAGCCGCGAAAAATCGAGCACGGGATTCTTGAACATGATTTCACGTTTTGCCATCCGCACGGCCAGATATAAATCGCAGAGTTCCGTGGCGGCTTTCCCCGGAATCTTTTCCGCCAGCATGTCCAATCGGGCCAATGGTTCGGAAACGTCCACTTGAATATGCGCAGCCATTTCACGCGCCCAACGGATTTCATCGCGAATGCGTTCCGGTGTCGGATTTTGATCGGCCTGGTGCATCCAGTCGCTTTCGATTGCGACCCGGGCCTCGTCTTCGGTCAAGTTTCGCGTTTCGGGCGTTTCGGGTTTTACATAGGGTGCGACGGGCTCGTACACGCGGGGACGAAATGCGATTCGACGCCCGGCGTCGAACATCAGATCGAACCATTCCGGGGAACTTTGGGCCGGCTCGCCCTGTGCCGTCAAACGTTCAAACCGATCGCGGATACGCTCCGCCTCGTCCCATTTCGCGCGATCTTCCGGCGACTGCTTTTGCTTCTGATATTCCGTCAGCGGTTTATATTCGAGCATGAGTTCGATAAGCCGCCGTGCCTGCGCTTCGTTCAACGATTCGTCCTGGGACAGAAGCGCGCCGGCGGTTGTGCCGGTCCACTCGAAAAAGGCGGCGCATTCGTCCGGAAATGCGGTGCGCAATCTCGCCTCCAGCGCATCCGTCAAGTCCGGATCTGCCGCGGGACCGCGCATGCGGAGGTTCTTGCGCGTGTTGGCCACGGTTTCGGAAAAGGACGGCGCCTCCACGTAGAGTTTCCCGGCGGCAATGTCCAGCCGTTTGGAATTTTCCGAAATGGACGCCAGCCCTTGACGGAAAAGCCCCATGATTTCTTCCGCGCCCAGCGCGACGTCATAGAGGCGCAACTCGTCCAGGCCGCCCTGAAAATGCTCGTTTGTTCCGCCCATTGAACCAATGAACGCCGGCAAACCGGGCGACAACGCGATCGATCCCGGCCGTTCGAGGGCGCCGATTTCCTTCCCGTCGAGAAAGACGCGCATGGTGTGGCCGTCGAAGGTTCCGGCGCAGTGATGCCATGTGCCGTCGAGGATCTGTTTTGGAGCGATGCGTGCGTCGCATTCCACATAACCGTTTACATTCAAGCCCAGCGACAGGATGTTTCCGCTATCTTGAAACGAAAACAGCACACGGTCGTCGCTCTCCTGCCGGAAAATTTCGCGGAAACCCGTAAGGTCCAACGGGCGAACCCATACCATGATGGAGAGAGCGGACATCCGGGACCGATCGAAAGCACCGGCCCAGATTGCGTGATTGCCTCGCAAATCCAGCGCATGGCCCCGCACGCCTCCGCGGCGCACGATCGCCTGATCGGTCCTGGCCGTCCAGACCGTCTTATCCGGTGCGCCATGGAACTGAAGCGCTTCCACCGGCTCCTCGAACGTCCAAAGCGCCATCGGCGCTTTTCCGGCGTCGCCTTCTTCCGCATGCCCCGTTTCGTCAATCACCGCCGCAAGAACGAGTACACATACAAGGATCACGATTTTGATTTTAGAATCCATGGTTATCTTCCGCAATTCATAATACTTTGAATGCCGCGCTGCATCAACACGCCACGTATAGGGATCAGGGGGATTGCGTCCGGTGTTGTGCCGGAAATCTCAAAACCTGTATAGACCGTAAGTGCGTTTCGTCTTGCTCGCGCACGAAATGGGGCTGAATGTCGCATTCGAGTCGAGGCATCCCCGGCCCGCCGAATTCGTTGTCCGCCCCCGAATATCCTATACTGTCCGGCAAACACGGATCTTGGCGACATGGAACAAACGTCCCGAAGGCACACAGGCCTGATCCTGGCGATTATTCTGCTGGGCGGGTTGGCATTGCGCCTGTACGGCATTCGCGCGGAATCGGTGTGGTGGGACGAATACACGAGCCTGAAGTATCTCGACGCGCCAAGCCTGCCCGCATTTTTGCGCATCAACCATACACTCGACCCGGCGACCATGCCCGTTTACGACGCCTTCGAATACCTTTGGGGCCGGTTCATAAGTCCTTTGCCGATCGGACTGCGCCTGGCATCGGTGGCTTTCGGCATTGCGACGATTGCGGTCATGTACGCGATTGGATCGCTGGCCTTTGGCCCGGTTGCGGGGCTGTTGGCGGCGGCCCTCGTGGCATTGTCTCCGATTCATCGGCATTTTTCACAGGAAATCCACATGTACGGACTGGTGGCGTTGCTGGCCTCCGCTTCGCTCTACACCCTGCTTCGAATTTTGCGCGGGGGACAGTGGCCTTGGTGGGCGGCGCATGTGCTCCTGAACATCCTGCTGATGTGGAGCCATACCTTCGGATTACTGGCGCCGTTTGCCGAAGGCGTTTATCTCCTGCTCGCCCACCGGCAGCCGATCAACCGCCTGTTCGTATGGTGCGGCCTGCATGCGATCATGGTGGCGCCGCTCCTGTTATACGTCGCAGGGATCCAATTCTGGTCGCCCGAACAGACGGCTTCCTGGCAAAAGACACCCGGATTTCTTGAATTCCTGGGTGATGTTTTTGCGGACGATGCGATCCATCTGACTTACCAAATGCGCCCCTCCGCGCAAATGCGCGCATGGGCGCGGCTCCATCCGTTGTTCGATCTGGCATGGCTTGCGATCGCGGGCGCGGCGCTGGCCTGGGGCGCGAGACGCATGCCGCGCGATCGGACAACACTGTTGTTTATCCTGTTCCTGCTGCTTCCGCCGATCATCCTGTATGCGGCAAGCCTTGCATGGCGTCCGTGCATTTTTCCCCGGTACACGGTCTATAGTTCGCTGGGGCTTTACGTGCTGATCGGAGGCGCGATAGCGGCGCTGCCCCGGAATTGGATGCGCACAACGGGAACGATTGCGTGTGCGGCCCTGATGGCCTGCCAGACCGCAATGCTTTTTCCAGGACCTCAGCGCACCGACTGGCTGTCGGCGGGCCGATTTCTCAAACACGAGGCCAAGCCCGGCGAACCGATTTTGGTGCAAGTTTCCATCTGGAAGGACGTGTTGCTGTTCAACATGGGAGGCTGCGCCAATCCGGTATCTTCCGCCGAAACCATCGAAACGCTTGTGGATCAGGCGGCTTTTTTGCTGAATAGTTACGGTTGCGGCGACGCGTCGCGTCCTTGCGAGCGGACGGTCTGGATGGTGGTCGTGTTGGACTATTTCGATTCGGGACCACACAAACAACTCGACGCGCTGTTGGCCGCGCGAAATCTGCGGTACAGGGTAAAGGAATTTCAGGGTATCGAACATGTCCTGGCCTACGCGATCACGGCCACCGGCAAGCCGGTCGTGGACGGCAAAAGCCCGCCCGATCCGAAGGATTTCATGGAAGGATATGGCAATCTTGCCGTGGCGCTGGCCGAACACGGCGATCGCGACACGGCGCGACAGGCCCTCCACCGCATTCCGGGCATCGGATCGGCCGGATCGCCTACCCGCGACATCTATGGAAATCTCTTGCGCGCCATCGAATCGGGCAACGAGATATCCGGACCCGCCGCGGCGATCCGGGCCTTGCTGGACGGTTATGGCTATCGCCAGAACAACCAGTTGCGCGCCGCCGCGGAATCTTTCGAGAAGGCCACGCGCCATGATCCCGGCTATGCGATCGCCTATTCAGAATGGGGCATGGCGTTGGCCGATGCCCATGATTTCGATACGGCGGTCGCGCCGCTTCGGCGTGCCGGCGAGTTGAATCCGGATCTGGGCATACGTTATGGGCGGCTCGCCCAAGTGCTTGCGGAAAAGGGCGATCCCGCCCCGACCCGGAAGGCAATGGATCTGTTTCTTTCAGGTCTCGGACAACTCGGTTCGGGCCGGAACGACGAAGCGAGAAAAACGTTCGAGGAATGCGCGCGATTGGATCCCCAATATGCGCTTTCCCATCTATGCCTTGCCATTGTGGATCTCATCGAGAACAAAATTCCGGAGTGCCGCGCCCATCTCGAAAAGGCCTTTGCGGCGGATCCTGTTTTTCTTGGCGCATGGCGCCCCTTCATGGTGGCGTTATTCGATACAAAGGATTACAATGCGGCATGGCATGAACTGCACCGTATCGAAGCCGCGGGCGGTTCCGTTTCAACACCGTTTGTCGAAAGGCTCAGGGCCGAATCCGGGCGCGACCGCTAAGACGAGAAGGATGAAGGGTGAATGATACGGCTGAAAGGCAAGAGATGATGCGCGCCGCCCTATCCGCTTCCTCCATGTCGATCCGCCTAGAGTCTTCAAACCACAGCCTGCCAAGGGATATCCATGACTCTCTCCGTCATCGTGCCGACGTATCATGAAGCGGCCAACGTGCCGGAATTGATCGCGCGTATCGAACGCGTTCGCGAGACCTGCGCGCTTGATTTGGAAGTCGTTTTCATGGACGACGACAGCCGTGACGGCATCGTCGAGGCCGTCGCCGCGCTGAACAAACCCTGGGTCCGGGTTGTCGTTCGGACGGCGAATCGTGGACTCAGTCCGGCGGTGCTCGACGGATTCCGCGAAGCGCGCGGCGACACGCTGCTTGTGATGGATGCGGACCTGAGCCACCCGCCCGAAAAGATTCCGGAAATGATCGCGGCGCTCGATGCCGGCCATGATTTCGCGCTCGGTTCGCGTTACGTCCCCGGCGGTTCGACGGACGACCAATGGGGCCTGTTTCGCTGGATAAACAGCCGGGTGGCGACATGGTTCGCCCTGCCGCTGACCTCCGTGCGGGACCCGATGAGCGGATTTTTCGCGATACGCCGCGAGACCTTCGATCGGGCGGACGCCCTGAATCCCGTCGGATACAAAATCGCCCTGGAACTGTTGATCAAGTGCGGATGCAAAAACGTTTGCGAGGTGCCCATCCATTTCAGCAAGCGCGCCCACGGTGAAAGCAAACTTTCGTTCAAGGAACAATTGCGCTATCTCGAACACGTCCGGCGGCTCTATACCTACCGTTATGGCAACTGGTCGCATTTCGTTCAATTCGGGCTGGTCGGTCTTTCCGGCACGGTCGTCAACCTGGCCGTGCTCACCGTAGAGTTATGGGCCGGGGTTCCCCTCAAGGCGGCCGTGGCCGTGGCCATCCTTGTTTCGATGATCACGAATTTCCTGCTCAACCGCCGCTTCACGTTTTCCTATGCCGGCCGCGGGCCGTTTTGGCGGCAAATGTTCGGCTTTATCGCGGCCAGCTCGGTCGGCGCCGTGGTCAATTACGGCGTAACGCTCGGCGCGTTGTCGCTCTGGCCCGCCCTCATTCCGCAGATCGCTTCGATTATGGGCATCCTGGCCGGTCTCATCTTCAATTTTTTCGCCAGCCGCTACATCGTTTTCGCGAAAAGCCACCCAAACGACGTCTGAATCGCGATATCAACCGCCCTTGAACGCAACAACCCCGTCTGGAACCATCCACTGTTTCAATTGCCTGCCGCTACACCATGCAATCGCCGTTTTCGATGTCGCGAATCAGCGATTCGAGCAGCGCAATGGATTCAGGAGGAAATCCCCATTGTTCCCGCTGACGATCCGTCAGCAGGTTTTGAAGTTGCGGTAGCACAAGCATGTCGCGGGCCATCTCGCTGGTCAGCGATCGCGCGATGAATGCCTCCTCGTCGAAAGTCTCGAAGAAACTGTGCAGGCCGCGCTCCGCGTCGCCCCCGACCGCGCCGAAATCCTGACCGTAGATGTGAAGCGCGCCGCTGTAGTCCGCATAACTGCCCACGCGAACCTCCCGCCCGGAAGCCGCCGCGATTGTCCGCGCAATCGTCTGCTGCAGGAAAGTAATCGCAATGACGTTGTCCCCCCATGCCTTGTAGAGATCGCGGGATCGCCACATCGTGTTCATATTCAATACAAGACGTCCGTCCGCGTCTTCCGGGCAACGCAATTGGACCTCGCGAAGGCATGGGATATCCTCCCGTAAAAACGGGTCCACTGTCGGCACGGCGGTCGAGGCAACCGCCCGGCGGGAATGAGGGGTCTTTACAACGCGTTCGATCGCCAAGGCCATCTGATCAAGCGTCGAACCATCCGAGCAGGGATGCGCGAAAAGTCGCTGATGATAGGTGTACGGCCATTCCTGCGCCGACAATTCCCCATGAACCGCCTCGCGAAGCTTGTCGAACGGAACGACCCGGTAATCCTTGAGTCCCATGATTTCGGCGATATATACGCCAATTTCGCAAAACGAAATCGGAGGAAAACGCGGTTGCGCAAACGGATCCTTCACTTCAATCAAAACGCGGGCATCGCGGCTCGGCGGATCAATATACGAACCGGAATTGTCCTTGCGGTCGTATTCCGTCCGGATGGCCAAACCGTTTTCCCAAACGGCTTTCATGGCCCGAAAATAGGCCTGCGGAATTGAATCACCCACCACATGAAGCGTGGGTACGCGTCCATTGCCATTCGTGAAATCCGTCATGGCGCCATTCCTCCTTGCCGGTTGCCTGATTGAGGCAGCAGTATTTGCGGAACGAACTGGACGTGTCAAATTGATGCAACTTCTCGCCCACGGCGGGGATCCCATTTCATGGAAAGCGGGATTGTCCGCGGTCCGCACGTAAGATGCGTCTGTGTGCGTTTCATGCCGTACCGGCCGCGTTTCAGTAGAAGAGACATGATCGCGAGGCTCTTGATGGTTGGGAGTGGCGCATGTCCTCGCGCGCCACTTCGGGTTGACCGGCAAAATCAGAGGGGCTTTGCGTAAATACCGGTCGGCAAGGATGCCGACTTCCCGTAGCGTGCAGATTGTGGATGCCCGAATCTTTCTTGACGGGCAACCCCGTCGGCTGGCACAATATAGGCGGTTACGGTAATCGGCGGAAAGAAAACTCTTGACAAAAACGCCGAAAAGTGCTATACCATGACCGATAGTTCCATTGGTAGAAGGAGAATCGAATGCCTCCAAATCGGCGCAACGAGATTCCCGCATGTTCTTTTTG
The DNA here is from genome assembly GCA_035450225.1 of Candidatus Hydrogenedentota bacterium. NCBI lineage: Bacteria > Pseudomonadati > Candidatus Hydrogenedentota > Candidatus Hydrogenedentota bacterium. Next base: position 74,691 of record DAOTMJ010000015.1, on the reverse strand, counting down.
TGGCAAGCGCCACGACGAAGTCAATAAGCTCATCGCGGGTCCCGATGTAAACATCTGCGACGAATGCGTCAATCTCTGCTCGGAGATTGTGGCCGAGGAACGCAACCAGCGCAAGGTCAAGCGTTCGGTAAAGGTGCCGACGCCCGGTGAGATTAAGTCGTTTCTCGATCAGTATGTGATCGGTCAGGAACACGCAAAACGCATTCTTTCGGTGGCCGTGCACAATCATTACAAGCGCATTGCGGCGGGGGGCGTCATCGGCGGGGTCGAGATTCAGAAGTCGAATCTCATGTTGATCGGCCCCTCGGGCTGCGGCAAGACGTTGTTGGCGGAGAGTCTGGCCCGGATGCTCGATGTGCCGTTCGCGATCGTGGACGCGACCACGCTGACCGAGGCCGGCTATGTGGGCGACGACGTCGAAAATGTCATTCTCAAACTCTTGCAGGCGTCGGAATTCGATCCGACCCGCGCCGAGACCGGCATCGTCTACATTGACGAGATAGACAAAATCGCCCGCAAGAGCGACAGTCCCTCGATTACACGCGATGTTTCCGGTGAAGGGGTGCAACAGGCGCTGCTCAAAATCCTCGAAGGCACCGTCGCCAACGTTCCCCCGCAGGGCGGCCGCAAGCACCCGCAGCAGGAATGCATCTCGGTCAACACCCAAAACATCCTTTTTATCTGCGGGGGCGCGTTCAACGGACTGGACAAGGTGATCGAACGGCGGACCCGCACCAACGTAATCGGTTTCAACGCCGATATTCGTCCGAAAAACGAGCGCAACATCGGCGAACTGCTCGAGCAGGTCGAACCGGAAGATCTCATCAAATACGGTCTGATCCCCGAATTCATCGGACGTCTGCCGGTGGTGGCAACCTTGCACGAACTCAATCGAAACGACCTGATCCGCATTCTGGTCGAACCCAAAAACGCCCTTGTCAAGCAGTACGAAAAACTGCTCGAACTCGAAAAGGTCAAACTTCGTTTTCCGGATGAGACCATCGAGGCCATCGCGGATGTCGCCATTGCCAAGAACACCGGCGCCCGCGGATTGCGATCCATTCTGGAAGAAATCATGCTCGACGTCATGTTCGACGTGCCCTCGCGCAACGACGTGCGCGAATGCGTCATCACGCCCGGAGTGATACTCAATCACGAAGACCCGCTGCTGGTGTATGAAAGCGATCACCGCGACAAGGCATCCTCGGGAAAATCCGCCTTGGCCTGACGCCGGCAATGCCCCGCGCCCAGCGGGCTGCCATCATTTTTTGTGATCTCAATGGCGCAAGAGGTCGCTGAGAAATGGGCCGGAAGATCCGATTTCTTCCGGCCATTTCCTTTATATTCGGGCAAGGGCGTTACAATTCGGTTCGGAATCCGGAAAGCAGCGACGAAAGGCCGAAGACCGCCCCCGCGACAAGCGCCACCAGTTTGCCGGCCGCGACAAACGGCGCGAAAAACGAGTCCTGTTTGTAGACCTCGGCCTTGTATTCGACAGCCATCCGCGGAATCGTAACCCGTTGTATATGTTTCATCATCCGATCTCCTGTGCTCCTGTCCGCCTCACACGGCGGCCACGCGATTGGATGCCGCGCTCTTGTAGGCCGCGACGGTCACTTCGACCGCGCGCAGGCCATCGAGACCCGTGACAGCGGGTTCGCGGCGTTCGTCACAGGCCACGACGAAGTCGCGTACAAGTCCCAAATCGGGATTGCCGCCCCAGTAGGCCCATTCCGCCCGCACGGCCTCGTCATTATAGACGTTGATCTTCTGATTGAACGCGTCCACGCGGATGATACCTTTTTCGGCGACAATTTCAAGCGTCACGTCACCCCATGTCGGAAAACTTTTCGAGCGATTCCATGACGCGATATGCGAAACTTGAATTCCGCCTTCCATCTCCATGTGAAGGCTGCCGATGTCGTCGGTGTCAATGCCTTCGCGCAGCAGATTACCGTTTTCGCAATAGACCTTCGTGAACTCCTTTCCGGTAATCCAGCGCAGGGCATCGGCAACGTGCACTGTGTGATCCATCGTCGCACCCCCGCCGGCCATGGCCTGCCTCGCAAACCAGCCGCCGGGAAATTGTCCGTTGTTCGTGCAGGACACCGCATAGATGGCGCCGTAGTCTCCCGAGGATACCATTCGCTTCACTTCCATGAGCGGCGGCGAATACCGGCAGGGGAACGCCGTACCAAGACCCACTTTCGCCTTCTTGCACGCGGCGATCATCGCGCGGCAATCCGAAACGTCCGGCGAAAGCGGCTTTTCGCTCAAAATCCATTTGCCCGCGGCGGCGGCCTTTTCGACCATTTCGCGATGCCGCACGTTCTCGGACGTCACAATCACCGCATCAATGTCCGACGCGAGAAACGCGTCCATGTTTGCGACAAACGCCGCGCCAAACTGGCGGGCGGCGGCGCGCCCGCGCTTCGTGTCATCGTCCCAGACGGCTACGAGCGCCGCTTCGGGAAGTTCATTTAGACACGCCGCGTAACTATAGGCGTGCATGTGGGCGAAACTCATAATTCCGACTTTGGCCATGACGGCATCCTCCCTAGAGATTGACCGGTTTGCCGGATTCGACTGACTTGAGCGCGGCGGCGGCCATCCGGACGGCCGCGAGTCCGTCTTCCGGCGTCACGCGCGCGGCGGACTTGCCTTCAATCCATGACAGAAAATCACGCCACTCGAGTTCGTAGGGACTGACCGGCACCGGGCTGGCCGGCACGATCATGCCCGGCCCGCCCCCTCCCGTGTTGCGTCGCGCCACAAACAACGGCGCCTCGTCGCTATTGAACTGAATCATGCCCTTGTCGCCGCATATTTCCGCCTCGACACGGAAACCGGATGGATGGGCCCATGTTCCGATGACTTTCGCGATCAGCCCGCTCTTCATGCGAACGGTCGCCATGGCATAGTCAAGATGTTCCGGCGTGCTGCGCTGGATGGCCTGGCAGAAGATACGTTCCGGCTCGCCGAAAACGTAGCGCAGCCAATCGAGGTCATGAATCATGCTGTCGAACGCGACGCCGCCGCTCTGGGAATAATCGCGAAACCAGCCGTTTACGCCCGTCGGAAAGATTCCGCCCCGGTACAATTTCACGAAACCGGGCTTGCCGACCTTACCGGCCTCGACTTGTGCGCGCATCGCCTCGAATTCCTGGAAATACCGCACCACATGCCCGACGAACAGTTTGACGCCGGCCTTTTGCACGGCGGCCATGGCCTCCCGGCATTGTTCGACCGTGCGCCCGAACGGTTTTTCGCAGAAAATGTGCTTGCCGGCCCTCGCGGCGGCCGCGACGTAAAACGTATGCGTCGGGGTTGGGGTCGTGACGGCGACAATGTCCACGTCGCGCCGCTCCACCGCCGCGAGGCAATCGGTCATCGAATCCGCCCCATGGGCATCCGCCAGCGCCCGTGCAATGGGCTTCTGGACGTCCGCGCACACCACGATGCGCAACCCGCAATTCGCCGCCATCCGTGCGTGATGACGGCCCATTCCGTTGCATCCGACTATCGCCACATTCATTTCTCACGACTCCCCAATCATTTGGTGGGTTCCGCTTCGCGTCACCCACCCTGCAGTGTCTTCCTAATCCTTCAGGTCCTTTTGGCCTTTATGCCCTTCGGGTCACGGCTGTTTCAAAGTTCGATAATCGTCCCAAGGCTTGTGCGTACATGCGCGAGCATCGCGTCGAGCGAATGCGAGTATGGGCCGTATTCCGCGACGAGCGCCTTGTCGTAACCGATTTCGCGAAACGCCGCCATCACAGCCGGCCAATTCACGTTTCCTTCAAGCAACATCACAAAGCCGTCCATGTTGCCGGTCGAGGCCCGAAAGTCTTTCGCGTGAACCATCCGAATCCGATCGCCCAAAATGCGTATCCACTGCTCCGGATAGCCGTATGCCACGATGTTTCCCGTGTCGAAATACGCGCCGACCTGTGGGCTCTGGAATTGGTCTATGAAATCGCGCATCTCGACGGGACTCAACAAGAACTTGTTCCAAACGTTTTCGATGGCGATGCACACGCCGAGGCGCTCCGCCACGGGTACGAGACCTTGGATGGCATCGAGCGCGTTTTCGATTGCCGCGTCATACGATATGTCCGGCGTTACTGCGCCCGGCACCGTCAGGAGGGTATCCACACCCAGCCATTTCGCGATTTGAAGCAGCCGGGCAATCGCTTCCTTGCCCTTTTCCCGCATCGCCGGATCGGGCGACGACAGCGAATAGTCCCAGCCGACGCCCGACGCGACGCTGGTCAACCCAATGCCAATCGAATCCGCATGTCGCCGAATCGCGGCCATTTCGGCCTCGGTCGCATCGAGTTTGACCGGCCCGCCGGGCCCGCCGCAGATCTCGAACGCATCGAACCCCGCGCGCTTCACACGATCCAGCGCTTCCTGCGCGGGCATGTCATTCGGAAATGCCCATTGGTTGATTGCCGCTTTCATAAGACCATTCCTTCCCTGCCGTTCTCGCTGGAACGGGCGCCTTCAAGGCCGGACGCCCAAGGACGAAAGGGACGAAAGGGACCAAAAGGACTCCTCACCGACAACGAAAGCCCTTTGTGTCCTTTGTGTCCTTTTCGTCCTTTGCTCTCGCCAACTCAGCTTTACGCCTTCTCCGCCTTGGCGCCGTTCCGCTCATGGAAGAGCAGGGCAAACAACACCACGATGACCAGCGCCATGCCGCCCGGAATCAGCCAAATGGACTGCCAATTGCGCGCCACCAGCGTTCCGGCCGCATCCAACGTCGTAAACTTGTCCACAATCATGCCTGAAAGATTCGATCCGATAATCATGCCCGCGCCATACGTTACCAGCGCAATGAAACCCTGCGCGTTCGCGCGGATTTCCTCCGGCGCTTTCTTGTCCACATAAAGTTGGCCGGTCACAAAGAAGAAGTCGTAGCAGATGCCGTGCAGAATGATGCCGATGTAATAAAGGCCCATCAACGGCATCGTCGCCGCGCCATAGGCAAAACACGCGTAACGGACCGCCCATGCCAGCATGCCGATCAGCAACATTTTCTTGACGCCCAGCCGGACAAAGAAGAATGGCATGACGATCATGAAGAGGACCTCGGACACCTGGCCCAGCGACTGGTTGAGCGCCGGATACGGCATGCCCTTTTCGTTCAGGAACGGATTGCAGAAACTATAATAAAAAGCAAGCGGAATGCAGATAAGCAACGAACTGACGACGAACACCGCAAAGGACGGCTCCTTCATCAGTTTGAGCGCCGGCAAACCCAGAATCTGGCTGACGGAAATTTTCTTTCCGGCGGACTTCGGCGGCGTATGGGGCAACGCGAAGGAATACAGGCCCATCAGCAAGGAAGCGCCCGCCGCGATTTGCAGCGGCAGTGCCGTGTCTTCGACCTTCATCAGGCTGATCACCCACCCCACGGCAATCCAGCCAAGTGTGCCAAGCACGCGAACCGAGGGAAATTCCTTGGCGGGATCGGTCATCTGATGGAATGAAATCGCATTGACCAATGCCAGCGTCGGCATGTAGCACAACGCATAGCCGAGCAGCACCCAAAAGAACAGGCCGGGCGTCGTGACGGTGGAGGCCCAGAACATCAACCCCGCGCCAAGCAGGTGCATCACGCCCAGCACGATTTGCGCCGGGAAAAAACGGTCGGCGACCATCCCAATGAAAAACGGAGACAACACGGCCGCCCACGCCGTCGTGCTGTACGCCTTGCCAATGTCCGCGCCCGTAAAGCCGATCTTGCCGAGGTAGGTTCCCATCGTGACGGCCCACGCGCCCCAGATGAAGAACTGGATGAACATCATGATGGATAATTCGATACGAATTTTCTGACTCATCGATCGGCTACTCCCCAGCATCGGGCGCACGCGCCCGGCTTTTTTGGATCCCATGCCACCGGTTTACACGCTTATGATAGGCCATGTCGTCTTGGGGTTCAAGGCCGTAAAACACGCGCCCGCCACTGCGTCATCGCCTGCTCTGGATGGCGTCCACGAACCCCGTCGCACCGGCGCCGATGTGGGCCGCGTTGGCCTCGTCGGTGTCTATGTGCATCGCAAGGCGGTAATTCGGGCTAACGCGGACGAGCACATCGCCAAAGACGAGTTCACGTTTGCCCTCCACGCGCACGCAGACCACGTCCTTGTCGCGTAATCCCATGCGTAAGGCGTCTTCGGGGGTCATGTGGATGTGCCGTAGCGCACAGATGACGCCCTGCTCCAGTTCAACGGATCCGTTGGGACCCTCCAGTTTCACACCCGGGCTTCCGCGCAAATCCCCGGATTCGCGAATGGGCGCGTCAATGCCGAGTTTGAATTGCTCGGTCAGGGCGATTTCGACTTGGGTTTCGGAACGGACAGGACCCAGCACACGCACGCCCGCCACGCGGCCCTTGGGTCCCACGAGATCCACACGTTCCTCGCACGCGAATTGTCCGGGCTGCGATAGATCGCTTTTCGGCGTAAGGGTGCGGCCTTGGCCGAACAGCGCCTCGACATGTTCCCCGGCGAGATGTACGTGGTGGGCCGAAACCTCGATGGGGACCGGCATGGGCCTCTGGGCCCGGATGATTTCGGTAACGTACCGGCGTTCGATGGCGCGCAGGGTTTCCCGTGCGATCATGCGTTCTTCATCGGTTGGAATGACCAGAATCCGGACACGTGAATCGTCTGCGCCGATGTCGCAGACACGCGTGAATCCGTCGGCTTCCCGGTTTTTCCGCTCGTCAATGCGGATGCCCATACCGGCAAGATGTTGGCAGGCAAGGCTTCGCACACCAACGCTGCCTTGTCCGATGCCGCCCGTGAAGACAAGCGCGTCAAGTCCGCCCATGGCCGCCGCGTACGCACCGATATATTTGCGCACGCGATAACTGAAGGTTCTGAGAGCGAGCAGGGCGCGGTGATCGCCCTGATCGGCGGCCGCTTCGATCTCGCGCATGTCATTCGAGATGCCCGAAAGGCCCTTGAGACCGCCTTCCCGGGTAATCAGGCTTTCAAGACCGGCCGCGTCAAGGCCCTCGGTTTTCATGAGGTGAATCAGGACGGCGGGATCAATGTCGCCGCAACGGGTGCCCATGATCAATCCCTCGGCGGGCGTCATGCCCATCGAAGTGTCCACCGATCGCCCGTGATCCACCGCGCACACCGATGCGCCGTTTCCGAGGTGGCACACGATGGTTTCGAGTTCATTGAACGGCCGCTTGAGAAATTCGGCGGCCTTCATGGCGACGTATTTGTGCGAGGCGCCATGAAAACCGTAACGGCGAATGCCCTTCGTCTCGAAATACTCGTAGGGAAGGCCGTACAGGAAGGCATAGGGCGGCATGGTGAGATGGAAGGCGGTGTCGAAAACCGCCACATGCGGGATATTTGGGAAAAGGCGCATCGCTTCGCGAATGCCGATCAGGTTGACGGGATTGTGCAGCGGCGCGAGCGCGGACGCCTTCTCGATTTCGGCGAGAACCTCGTCCGTGATGATTTCCTGATGGCTGTACCGTCCGCCGCCGTGAACGACGCGATGGCCCACCGCCGACACTTCGTCGAGCGACTTGAGCACGCCCGTATCCGGCGCGGTGAGCGCTTCGATCATGGCTGCAAAGGCTTCCCCGTGACCGGCGGCCCGCAACGCCGTCTCGTCGTCGCCCCGCGCGGAATGACGGCGATGCCGCGTGCCTTCCTGGCCAATGCGCTCGATGACGCCATGTGCATTGCCCGCCTCGTCCGTTGTGTCGAACAGATTGTACTTAAGCGACGAACTACCGCAGTTGACCACAAGGAGTTTCATCGGCTTGTCCGTGGCAAGACGCAGGCCATAGGGATCTTCGCTGCGGCGCAACGCGGCAGCATTCAGCTGCGACTTCTGCTCCTCGTAGGCCGATGCGCGGGTACGATCAATAATAAGCCGCGACAAGTATTGAATGGCGGACGGACTGACGGCGATAAGCCGCGCGAACGCCTCCTGCGGGACGAGCAGTGCCCGGCAACGGGTCTTGCCAATGACATCGGCAATGGTTTTGCCCCCGGTCATGAGCGATATCTCGCCGAACAGATTACCCGGCTCGAGCAGGGCCAGCGTGCGACGGTCGCCCGCATCGTTCATGACCGATATTTCGGCCTCGCCGTCGAATAGAATGCCAAGGAAGCGTCCTTCCTCGCCGAATTCGATGATTGATTCGTTCTCTTCAAAGGAAACAAAACGTGAATTTTCGACAAGCGCGCCCAAGCGCCCGGCGTCAAAGCCATCGAAAAGCGCCACGCGTTCCTGAAGAAACCGCACCGCTGCCTGCGTTTCCATGCCGCCTCCCGATTCCGAATCCTGCCCGTTCCCGTTACGGCTTGTCCGGTTTGTCAACCGGGATAAATCGTTCGCTTTTCGCGGTCATACCGCATCCGTTGGCCGGTCTCGAGCGCGTTGGCGGCCATGATCGTCGCGGCGGCATGCTGATGGCCAAATTCAATGTCCGCATTGGGCCGTTTTCGCGAGCGCATGCAGTCAACCCAGTTGGCCACATGGTCTTCATTCGGCACGGGGTCGAGTTTGCCCTCCCCGAGTTTTTGATCACCGGCCCCGCCGTCTCCGGAATAAGCCAGTTTCTCCGGCTCCAGCGTGCCGTTACGACCGTGAACGGTGTAATGATTCCCCGCTGAATTCGTCAGGCCCATGCACCAATCGAACAAGAATCCTTCCGGATAATCGAGCAAAGCATGGAAGACATCCGTATGCTCCCGGCCGTCTTTCCACATGTAGAGACCGCCCAGCGCGACGGCGCTGTTCGGATAGGACGCATTCATAAGGATTGCGGCGGCATCCACGAGATGGCTCATCCAAAGACCTGAAATCCCGTTTGTGCACATCTTGTACAAGTGCCAGCGGCGCAACAGGCGCGGATCGAACGGGACCTTGGGCCGGTTGAACAAATAGGCGTCCCAATCCACATCTTCTTCCTTGCAATCGTCGAACTTGCGCGCCCAGCGCGGCTCGTTCACATTGTTCGCCGCTGAGATTCGCGTGACTTGGCCGAGTTTGCCCGACGCGATAAAGGCGCGCGCGGCCTTCCAGCAGCCCTCGCTGCGGCGCTGCGTGCCCGCCTGGACGACCCGGTCGTTTTTCCGCGCGAGATCCAACGCTTCATTCGCTTCCTCGATCGTCAGCGACATGGGCTTTTCAACGTATACATCCTTGCCGGCCTTCAACGCCTCGATCATAATCGGCGTATGCCCAAAATCCGGCGTCGAGATGACCACCGCATCCACGTCGCTCCGCGCGAGCACTTCGCCAAAGCGCGACGTCTCGAAGGGCTTCTTGCCAAACAATTTCTTGACCCTCGCCGCCGCGGCTTCCCGGTTGAGCCGCCACACGTCGCAAACCGCCGTGATGCGCACATTGTGCGATTCCTGCAATTTGCCCAGATCGCCGATGTGCGACCCGGCGCGTTCGCCCGTACCGATCATGCCGATGTTGATACGGTCGTTGGCGCCCATGGCCGAACCGTGCCACATCGCTCCCGCGCCCAGCGCCAGGCTTGACGCCGCCAAAAAATCCCTGCGTGATACCGGTGTCTTGTTCATATCGAACTCTCCCTCCGTTTGTGGCCGAATCATTCGCGCATGCCGCGCACACCCTCATCATACTTGAAAAGGCCCGTCCGGCGGCAATAAAAGATTTTTCCGGATTAGGCGTGCTTTTTTCGGCCAGGACATCTCTGTCCAAATGTCGGCTTGCAGAAAGCCATTTTGAGTAAATAGACAACGTTTTTTCCGGGAAAGCGTTCTTGGGACACCTTTTCTTCGCGATGAAGAAGAAGTGTTCCCGATCAATCGTATTTTGGGCCGCTCTGACATGCGGATTTGAGTTCGGAATCGCCTGGCCCGAATATCCGTGCCCTGTTTTCCATCTGCGTATATCTGCGTCATCTGTGGATCATGTGATTTTCCGCAGATGACGCAGATAGTCGCAGATATCGAACCGATGAACGGAATAAAAAGGTAAAACGTGGCTCCTTGCGGTTTTGTGGTTTTTTACAATTCTTTTGGACAGCAATGAGGCCAGGAAAAGAAGACAAGGGGATATGGCGTCATTGTTCCGAAACGGGGCAATATGGCATCATTCCCGCATGATGGAAGGGCAAGCAAATCAAACACATGCTGCACATTACCGAAGGAGCGAATGCCGTCCTTTCACGCGCGCGGAACGGGATCGCGTCACCGTCTTGTACGGCGGGTTGACGGAGCGGCACGGCGTGTTGCTGGGCGCGGCGTTCGCGCCGCTCGGCTACCGATCGGAAGCCCTGCCCACGCCGACGAATGCGGATTATCGAACCGGGCGCGAACTGGGCAACCCGGGCATGTGCAACCCGGCCTATTTCACCATTGGCGCACTGGTAAACCGCTTGCGCCGGTTGCGGGACGAAACCGGTCTTACGCCGCGCGAAATCAACGATGCCTATGTATTCGTCACGGCGGGATCGTGCGGCCCGTGCCGGTTTGGCATGTACGAGGAGGAATTCGGGCTTGCACTGCGCAACAGCGGATTCGAAGGATTCCGGGTCATTTTGTTCCAAGAGAAAGGCGGCCTGAAACAGTCCGGCGAGGAGGACGCGATTCCGCTCAACGCCCGGTTCGCTGAACGCTTCATCACATGCCTCATGGTGGGGGATCTGCTCAACGACCTTGCCATGCGCATCCGTCCGTATGAAATCGTCCCCGGACAAACGGAACGCACGTTTGGGAAAGTGATGAAAATCGTATGCGATGCGCTTCGCAGGCAGACCATGGCCGCGCCAACACGCGGGCGCTGGCTGACGGCGCTGATAGGAGGCGCGCTGTGTCGCCGAATCCCGGGGCTGGATCGCGATTCGGCGCGATGTATTGCGCACCGGTTGTTCGACGACACGCTTGTAAGTGCGCTCGCACGCTGCGCGGAATTGATTGATCGCGAAATCGAAGTGGATTTCACGCGCCCGAAGCCCCTTTGCAAAGTCACCGGCGAGTTTTGGGCGCAACTTACCGAAGGCGACGGCAATTACCGCCTGTTCGAGTTTCTCGAATCCGAAGGCGCGGAAGTGGCCGCCGAACCGGTCATGACATGGGTCAATTACCTGATTGACGTCGCGGCGCAACGTTTTCGCCATGGACGCGGCGGCACGACCAAGCAGACCAGGGACACCGCGGCACGGTCGCGCGCGGCCGACTGGAAAGGCGTGGCCGTTTTGCGTCTGACGGCATGGCTGTTGAACCGCGACTACGAACGGATGCGCCGAGCGCTGCGAGGCGTCCCGCATCCTCAAATTCCGCAGGCAATGCTGCGTAAACTGGCAAGGCCCTTTTTCAACACGCACATTGTCGGAGGCGAGGGCCACATGGAAATCGGCAAGACCCTCTATTGCGCCTTGTACCGGAAAGCCCATCTGGTCATAAGTGTAAAACCTTTCGGATGCCTTCCCTCGACCCAATCCGACGGCGTGCAACCGGCCGTCGCGGCCTACTGCGCCCGGCAGGGCCGTTCGGTTCACTTCGTTTCGATAGAAACATCGGGCGATGGCGCCGTACATGCCTACAGTCGCCTGCAATCGGCGCTTGACGAGGCCAGACAGGTCTGCGAACGGGAATTCGAGGAGGCATTAGCCGGATCCGGCGCTTCGCTGGAATCCATCCGTGCTTATTGCAGGAAAAACCCCGCCTTTCGCCGTCCGCTGTATTGCGTGGGACAGGAAAACCAAAATGATTTGTCAAGTTGGAGCCGGCCTTCGGCCTCTCATGTCGCCGGACGGGCCGCGCAATTCGTTACCCTGATGGGAAACCATTTGTCCGCACAAAGCGGACCAAAGAAATCACCGATATGGCACGACGCCACGGAGGCACAAGGATGATTGGCATGAAGGCACGAAGCGCCTTTTGGAAATCCCGGCGGCTGTCTGCGCTTCTTGCGCTGGGATGTGCGGGGATCCTATTACCCCCCCTCCTCTTCGCGCAGACAGACCAGACGGAGCAATCCACGCAACAACCGATGGATTGGTTGAAGGATATCCAAATTCCCGGCGCTCCCGGCGCATTGACCAGCATCCAGGTGTTGCAAGTCCGTGTCGGCGAAGAACCTTTGCCCACGGAAACGCCGGAATCGCCGCCCATTCATCCCACACCGGCGCCTGCGGAAACGCGGGTTCCCCCGGCGGCCGAAACTCCCGCGCCTGCTCCGGCTGTCGAATCTGTACCCGAACCATTTTCGGAGATCCGGACAGAAGCTGCCCCTGCGCCCCTTTCTGAACCGAAAATCACGGAAACGCCAGCGGAATCCGCGCCCGAAAATCCCGTGGAAACATCGCCGGCCCTTCCCGAACCCGCGCAAGCGGAACCGGCCCCCGTTACGAGCGCGCCCCCAGCCACTCTCCCGGAGTCCCCGATTCCCCTTGCGCCTGCGCCACCCGCGCCGGCCTTTCCATCCATAACGCCACCGACCGGCTCGTCTACCCCGCCGGCAAACATGAACTGGGTCAAGGATATTCAATTCCCGGGCGGTGGAGACGGCTCCGTCTTCATTCCGCTAGGCGCAGCCGGCGCTGCCCAACCGCCGACCGCCCCTCTCTCGGGTCCCCAGGGCCCCACAACGGGCCTTCTTCCCTTGGGAGCAACTCCGGCGACGGGCACGCTGCCGGAGTTCTTCAATCCGGTACAGACGCCTTTTCAACCACAAGCGCCCGCCCCTACGGAATCCGGCGACGAAGGGCTTGCGCTTCCCACGCCGACCCTGCTCACAAAACCACCACGCATGCCATCCAAAACACGGCCGGCCACCCCTCCGGACAATTTGCCGCCTCCCAAATATCCTACGTTGGTCGAGGCGGTAAAGGCAGGCGATTTGGCGGATGCCGAAAACCATATTTTGCGTCTGGAAGACTTGGACGGACGGGATCCGCGAGGATATACGGCGGTTCATTGCGCAGCGGAGGCCGGCAATCTGCCCATGCTTGAACTGTTGCTGGACTACGGTGCTCGATTGGATCTCGACGCGGACGAAAACAAGCTGTCGCTGCCGGTCATGATCGCCATGCAGGCCAAGCAATACGATGCGGCAAAACTGCTGCGCGAATTCGGGGCGGATGTTTCCGCCGAAGCCGCCGCCGCCTACGGTGATCTCGCCGCGCTGAAAGAAATCGTCGGAAACAAGCCGTCCGCCGCCACGGAACAAAACGCCATCAAACGCACCCCGCTCCATACCGCCGCCATGTTCGGCCATAAGGAAATCGCCGAATACCTGCTCGACGCGGGCGTCGATCCCGCCCAGGTGGACGTGGAAGGAAATTCCCCGCTCTTCATCGCGGCGCTGCACAATCACGGCGAAGTGGTGAAACTGTTTGTCGAACGGGGAGCCGACATCGGCCAGCGAATTTTTGCCACCGGCGACAGTATCCTTCATATCAAGGCGAAAAACGGCGACCGCGAACTTGTCCCCTTGTTGCTTTCGCTGGGCGCCGACATCAACGCCAAGCGAAAAGACGGATTCACGCCGCTCCATGTGGCGGTACAGGCCGCCCAAAAGGACATGGCCGCCTTTTTGATTGACAACGGGGCGGTCGTCTTCTCGACGGACAACAAGGGCCGCACCCCCCTCCATGTGGCCGCGGAAGCGGGACTCGCCGACATGGTGGAACTTTTGTGCGACACGGGCGCGACGGTCGAAAACGGCGACAAACTGGGATGGACGGCGCTGCATGTCGCGGCCCGCGAGGCCCGAAAGGACGCCGTGGCCCGGCTCGTTGAACGCGGCGCCGACGTCAATGCCCGAAACAAGCGGGGCGAAAGCCCGCTGCATACTGCCGTCATGGAGGACCGGATCAAGCCGCGCCACATCTGGAATCAAAGCCGGGTGCAAAAAGTCGAACCGGAACCGAATCCCGATCGTATTGCCGTGGTGGAATATCTCTTGGAAAAAGGGGCCGTCCTGGAAGGAAAAACCAAGTACGGAACGACCGCACTCCACGTAGCCGCGGCCGCAGGTCAGGATTATCTCGTGACCCTTCTGTTGGACAAGGGGGCCGACATCGAAGCCCGTGACGGCAACGAGCGCACCCCGCTTTTCAGCGCTTTCGAAAAGGATCAAAGCCGCGCGGTAAAAGTCTTGCTCGAACGAAATGCATCCATCCATGCCAAAGACAACATCGGCCAGATTCCGCTGCATGTGGCCGCCCAAGCCATGCACCCGGATCTTGTGGATATTCTGCTCAACAAGGGCGCCGATCCCAATGCGATCGATCAAAACCAATGGACTCCGCTGCATTCGGCCGCGGAAAAGGGATGTCTCGGCATCGGCGAACTCCTGCTGGCACACGGGGCCAATCCCACCGCAGCCGACATTTCACAACGAACGCCGCTTCACATCGCCGCGCAACGCGGAGACGTGCAATTGGTTAAGTTGCTGGTGGCCAACGGCGCCGACATCAACGCCAAAGATCGCAACGGGCGTTCTCCGATTCACGCGGCGGCCTGGGACGGCCATTGGGGCCCCGTGCAGGTGTTCATCGGCGAAGGCGCCGATATCAACGCCGCAGACATCAACGGATTCACGCCCTTGCATATTGCGGCGGAACAGGGTCATGTGCGCATGGTCAAACTGCTGATGTCCCGGGGCGCCAATGTCAACCTGCGCAACAGCGAGGGGCGCACGCCCTTGAAAATCGCACAGGACTCGAACAACGATGAAGTGGCCGCATTGTTGCGTCCGGCCACCGAAAGCGCCTTCAGCGCCGCCCTCAACAGCGGGGACGTGGCCGGCGTCAAGCGATTTCTTGAAGATTGTCCCGATCTGGCCAACATGCGCGAACAGGGTCTTGCGCCGTTGCACATCGCCGCCCGGCAGGGGCGGCGCGTCATCGTTGAATTGCTTCTTGGCCACGGCGCGGACATTGCCGCGACCGAGAAAAATTTCGAGGGCATGACCGCCCTCCACGAGGCGGCATACTGCGGGCACAAGGATGTCGTCGAACTCTTGCTGGTGCTCGGCGCCGATATCAACGCATCCGATCGCCGCGGCAAGACTCCACTGGATCGCGCCCTCTCGAAAAACCGATCGGAAGTCGTCGAGTTCCTGCGATCGAAGGGCGCCAAGAGCAATGTCGGCATCGTCCGGGGAACGATTGACCAGTTGGATAACCTGCAGGCCAAGGAGGAAGAAACGGGTCGCACGCACGCCGCGTTGAACAATGCCCTGATGTCGAACGTGTTTGGAAACAAGATTGACGAAGTTCGCCGTCTCTTGGACGAACACCCCGGTATCGTGAACACGCTCTATCTCGGCAAAACCCCGCTGTTTCTGTCATGCACACTCGGTTTTACCGACATGGTCAAATTGCTTCTGGAAAAGAATGCCGACATCACGTTTCGCAATGAGGCCGGTTTCACGGCGCTGCACGAGGCCGCACGGAACGGCTACTCGGAAATCGCCGAATTGCTGCTGGCCCGGGGCGCGGACACTTACGTAAAGAACTCGTCGGGAAAAATCCCCTTGGAAATTGCCGAAATGAACGGTCACACGGAGACCGTCGCCGTTATCAAGCGCTATATGGGCATTCAATAAAATGTCCCGTGCGGCACAACGCCTAACAAACGGGGACACGACCGTGTCTCCAACCATAGGCCTCGACGTCGGCAGCACAACCGTCAAGGCAATCGTCATGATGGCGAAAAGCCGCGACGTGGCATGGTCCGCGTATCGCCGCCATGAAATGCGCCAAGCGTCGGTATGCCATGATTTTCTGAACGATATCGAAGCGGCCTTTCCGGAAATCCCCCGGCATGAATTCCATGTCTTCGTCACCGGAAGCGGAGGCACGGCCGTCGCCGAAGCGATTGGCGCCCATTTCGTGCCGGAAACCAGCGCCCTATGCCGGGCTGCCGAGATCCTGCATCCGGAGACGCGCACGATCATCGAACTGGGCGGCGAAGACGCCAAAATAGTTGTCTTTCACGACACCACCCCGCACGGCGGCCGGCGCAAGACCGTGTCAATGAACGACAAATGCGCCGGCGGAACGGGAGCGATCATTGATCGTATCGCGGTAAAAACCGGTCTGTGCATCAACAATTTACAGGCTGTAAATTGGGCAACGGTCCGAATCCATCCCGTTGCGGGCAAATGTGGCGTGTTTGCGGAAACCGACGTCATCAGCCTGCAAAAACGGGGAACACCGTCGGACGAACTCATGGCGTCCCTGTTCGATTCCATCGTTCTTCAAAACCTTGCCGTGCTTGCCCGCGGCGAGGCCTTGCCGCCCACGGTTCTCCTGCTGGGCGGGCCGCATGTATTCATGCCGGGTCTGGCCGAGCGTTGGCGTCACCATCTGCCGCGTCGCTGGCGCGACCATGGTGTTTTCGTTCCGGACGGCGAGCCGGACGGACGGTTGATTATCGTGCCGGATCATGCGTTGTTTTTCGGCGCAATCGGCGCCGTGTGTTGCGGACAAGCCTTGATCGCAGCCCATCCTTCCATTGGCCGGTACCGCGGAACGGAACCGCTCCGCCGGATCATGGAGGAACGCCGCGTGCCGCAAGGACAGGCTGGACTGGTCCGCGATGATGCCGAACGGGAAGCCTTTATGCGCGATTACGCGCCCCCGGCGTGGAGTCCGCCTCCTCTCCTGCCGCAAGCGGACGTCGAGGCCTATCTGGGCGTTGATGCGGGTTCGACCAGCACGAAAGCGGTCCTGATGACTCCCCAAGGCAGCATCATCGCCAAGGCCTACCGGCTTTCGGGGGGCAATCCCGTCGAAGACCTGCGGCATGTCGCAAGCGAGTTGCGCCAAGGTGTCGAAACCGCCGGCGCTCGATTGCGGATTCTCGGCGCAGGCGTAACCGGCTATGCAAAGGAAATCCTGCGGCATGTCATGCAGGCCGACACGGCCATCGTCGAAACGGTCGCCCACATGCGCGCGGGACTTTGCGCGCATCCCGACGCGGACGTGATTTGCGACATCGGCGGGCAGGACATCAAGATCGTTTTCCTGCAACGGGGGGCCGTGCGGGATTTCCGCCTCAACACCCAATGTTCGGCCGGCAACGGCTTCTATCTTCAGGCCACCGCCGCAATGCTGGGCATTTCCGTCGATCGCTATGCCGACGCGGCTTTTTCGGCCCGCCACATGCCCGATTTTCCCCACGGATGCGCCGTGTTTCTGCAATCCGGAATTGTGGATGTGCAACGGCACGGCTGGACGCCCGGCGAAATTCTCGCGGGGCTTGCCGCGGTCCTACCGAAAAACATCTGGCTGTATGTGTGCCAGCGGCACAACCTGCCCCAACTGGGTCGTGTCTTTGTGCTGCAGGGCGGCGTCCAGCGCAATCTGGCGGCCGTCAAGGCGCAGGTGGATTTCATTCGGGGTCAGTTTCGGGAATCGGGAATCGAACCCGTGATCCGCATTCATGAACATTGCGGCGAAGCCGGCGCCCTCGGGTGCGCCATGGAAACACGGCGATGGATGGAAGCCCAACATCGGACTTCGACCTTTATCGGGTTCGATGCGTTGGAAACGATCCAGTGCGATGCGAGGCACGACGACTCCACGCGCTGCGCCGGCTGCGGGAATGCGTGTATCCGCACCATCCTCGAAATGCGCGTGAACGGGAGCAAACGCCAGGCCATCATCGCTCCCTGCGAGAAAGGCGCATCGGGACACCGCCCGGAACCTCCCCGGGCGCACAATAGTGACGCCGGTTTGAATTTGGCCGCGTTGTCCGCGCGCGAAACGTTCCGATCGCCCGGCCTCCCCCTTGCCGTACCGCGATCCGGACGGCTGGGACAGTGGGTTATCCAACAGCGCGAGAGACTACGAATCGGAATGCCCCGCGTACTGAATATGTATGCCGCGGCTCCGTTTTTCCTCGGCTATTTCCGCGCGCTGGGCGTGCCCGAAGACCGCCTGATCTGGTCCGGTTACAGCAACGAAAAAATGTACCGCGAAGGTGCGAAACGCGGCTGTATCGATCCGTGTTATCCGAGTAAACTGGCCATCGCGCACCTTCACGATCTGATCGCCCGCATCCATGAGAAAACCCCATTGACCCACGTCTTCTTTCCCATCATGGACACCTTCCCCACATGGCTGCGCGGTGTCGTCGCCACCCGGGCCTGCCCCGCCTGCACCGGAGCGGTCGAAGCCGCCACCGCCGCGTTCAGGCGCGATCGCGACCTTTTCGCGGAACGCGGCATCCAACTGAGAAAGACCTTTGTGGATATCGGCGATCCGCACCTGGCCGCGCGGCAACTGTGGGAGGATTGGCGCGACGATTTGGGCATGACCCGCCGCGAATCGCTGCGCGCCGCCGAGGCGGCATTCGCCGCATGGGAAGATTTCCAAGAGGCATGGCGATCAAAGGGACGCGCCGTGATTGATTCGCTCGAGCCCGGCCGGGGCATCGCATTGGTCATGCTCGGCAGGCCGTACCACGTGGATCCGGGGATCTCCCACGGCGTGTGGGATGCCCTTCACCGGCTGGGCTATCCCATTCTCACCATCGAATCGCTGCCCATCGGGGACGAAGCCCTGCGCGGGTTATTCGGAAACGATCCCGACGCGCTCGGCATAAGCGATGTCTGGCGGCCCAGTTTTTCCGAATACAGCAACCGCAAATTATGGGCCGCGAAATACATCGCGCGCCATCCCCGCCTGATTGGAGTCGAATGGTCCAGTTTTCGCTGCGGTATGGACGCGCCCCTGTCCGCCGTTCTCGAAGCCATTCTCCGATGCGCGGACAAACCCTTCTTCACATTCCGCGACATGGACGAAAACCATTCCCCCGGCTCCCTCGCCCTCCGTATCGAAACATTCGCCTACTGCCTCGAACAGTACGCCCGGCGGCTTGCCGGGCATTCATGGCCCGCCCTGTTCCTTGACAAAACACAACGCTGCGCCGACAATTAGGCATGTGCCGCAACTTTTTTGTATGGTGCATGAAAATTGCGGACCAAGAAATCATGCCCTTGATTGAGGCATTGCGGCCGAACCGTCTTCGTCAATCGTTGATCCGGACCGCCCGGCGCAAATCATAGGAAAAAGCGAGTCATGGACACCCCATTCTCCCCGATCCCGCATGGCGTGTTTTCCCTGATCTCGCACAATGTGTTTTCCCTAATCCCGTGGGCGATTTTCGCCACGGCGGCTCTTGGCGTGGTCGTTTACCTGGTGTATGAACGCCGGCGGAGCGAAGCGTTCCGTGTTCTGGCCCGCCAATATGGGTTCGCCTATCGCCGCAGAAGCGGAAGCCTGCCGCGCCAATTCGACTTCATGAATGTATTGCGCCAGGGCGAAGATCGCCAGGCCGTCAACATCCTGGAAGGGATCTACGAGGGACGGATGGTGTTGTCATTTGAATATAATTATACGACCGGCAGCGGCGAAGACAAGGAACAGCACTTTATGAGCGTCTTTATGCTTCAATTGGAGCGTTCCTTCCCCGAACTCCGCATTTATCCCGAAACCCTTTGGTCGAAACTCGGACAAAAGTTGGGATTCGAGGACATTGATTTCGAGTCCATCGAGTTTTCGCGGGCATTTACCGTGCGTGCGGCCGATCGGAAATTCGCCTACGATTTCTGTCATCCACGCATGATGGAGTACCTGCTGCGCCATCGCGAAACCATGCTGGAAATCGATCGGGAATGGATGTGTGCCTGGCGCCGGGAACGAAGCCGGCCACAGACGGTTATTCCGTTTCTGGATCAACTGGTTGAAATGCGGGCATTGATGCCCAACTATCTGTTCGCCGGTCAAACCGGTTGAGCATTTTTGGGGGTGGCCGGACAATGGAAACAGGCATGGGACATATCGGCATGGTGTTGGCCTTCCTTGCGGCGGCGCCGCTTTTGTGGCTACTGGCGATGTACAACCGTTTCATTCGGCTGAACAATCATTGCATCGAGGCATGGTCGAACATTGACGCCGAACTGAAACGCCGGTACGAGTTGATCCCGAATCTGGTTCGGACGGTTCAGGGATACGCAAGGCATGAACGGGGCGTTCTGGAAGAGGTAACGCGCCTGCGCCAGTTTTGCGTCGCGGAAACGGGCGCGCCATCCAGGCAGGCGTTTCTCGAAAACCAACTGGTGGGCGCGATGCGCCGGCTGCTGGCGCGCGTGGAAAACTACCCGGACTTGAAGGCGAGCGCCCCTTTTCTTGCGCTGCAGAACGAACTGGCAAACACCGAGGATCGCATCGGCGCCGCGCGGCGTTTCTACAACGGCAACGTCCGGGAACTGAACAACGCGCTGGAGAGTCTTCCCGCCTCCATCGTGGCCCGCGCATTCGGATTCAGCACACGGGAGTTTTTCGAGTTGGAAGATATCGGCCTCCGCAATGCCCCGCAATTCAAACTTTGAAGAGGCCGGCGCGGACGGGACCCGTCCGCGCCGCGAAGACATCCGAAGGCTGTTCAACCCGGTTTTTATTTTGCCCACAACGCCCGGTAGGCCCGGTGCTGCATGTAATGGTCGAGGAGGATCATC
Source organism: Candidatus Hydrogenedentota bacterium (assembly GCA_035450225.1). Classification (NCBI taxonomy): domain Bacteria; kingdom Pseudomonadati; phylum Candidatus Hydrogenedentota; species Candidatus Hydrogenedentota bacterium. Next base: position 54,192 of record DAOTMJ010000015.1, on the reverse strand, counting down.
GCGGTAAACGCCTCCGCCACCGGCCACACGCGCGCGACAATCGTCGGATCGCGGCGCGTGACGGCGCTCAGGACGGCATTTTCACGGGAAACCTTGTCGATCGTTTTCTGATCCTTGGCGATGGTCGGGGTCGGCTTTACGGCCAGCCGGACCACGATGGGCTGTCCCGTCGCCAGACCGCCCGTAATGCCGCCGGCGTTGTTCGATTCGAAGTAGACGTTGCCGTCCTTGGCGCGGATGGCGTCGTTGCATTCCGAACCGCGCATGTCCTTCACGGCATACCCCGCGCCGACCTCGACGGCCTTGATGGTGCCGATGCTCATCATGCGGCCCAGTTCGCCGTCGAGTTTGCGAAACACCGGCTCGCCCATGCCCGCCGGCACGCCTGTCGCAACCACCTCGACCAGCCCGCCGCTTGAATCGCCCTCGTCGCGAATGGCGAGTATCCGCTTTTCCATTTCGAATGCCGCATCCGTGTCGGGACAGTTCATCGTCGGATGAATGCCGTGTTCCCTGCGAATGGCTTGGGCGTCCATGGGCTTGGCCGCGCTTTGAATGGTGATCAAGTCGCGTTCGAGTTCCGCCAGCACGGACATCTTATGCAGGAAACGCATATCGGGCGTGATCCGGCCTGATGTGTACACCCAATCGTAAATCGGATCATAGGCTTTGCGAACCGCGCGGAACGTGTCCACCTTCGCGCGCGCCGCCTCATGCGGCACGTCGGCGGCGCGCACGCCCGCGGCCTCTTTGACATACGCGAACACCTCGATGCCGTGTTGTTTGAGGATTCGCCGCGCAACCGCCCCCGCCGCCACGATGGTCGAGGTGTATCGTCCGCTGAAGAACCCCGCGCCGATGGCGTCGTCCCATTCGCCGTACTTGATGAAGGAGGCATACGATGCGTGGCCGGGTCTTGGTGTGCGATTGGTGACCTGGTATTGTTCGATGTGCTCGAAATGCCGGTCGAGGTTCGGAATGAGGATCACCATCGGCGTGCCGTTGGTGCAGCCTTTGTTGCTGAAACCCGGCATTGTGTCCGCTGCGTTCACGCCGCTGTAGATCACCGGGACGTCGGGTTCGCGCCGGGGCGAGGCCAGTTCGCTTTGTCCGGGCTTGCGCGTCAGCAGGGCTTCATAGATTTCCGCTTCGGTGATGAGCAAGCCGGGCGGCACGCCCTGCAAGTGAACTGTCAGCCCTTCCTGGTAACTGCCGCCTGCCACGGTGGTCTGAAACAATGTGCCGTACGTGCATCCAAACATGTTTTATTCTCCTTGGTTGTTCGCTTCGCATTGCCGGCGCGGCCGCATCAGGCAACGCTGTCCGATTCCCATTGGCGCCCCCATTCGGGCCGCAGCCGCGCCTGAACTTCCCATAAATCCAGAATGGCCAGCGCGGCCATGCTTTCTATAACGGGCACCGCACGCGGAACTATACACGGATCGTGGCGTCCTTTCACCTTGATCGTACAGTCCTCGCCTGAAATGTTTAACGTGCGCTGCGGCTTGGCTATCGAGGAGGTCGGCTTGACCGCCACGCGCATCACGATGGGCTCGCCGGTCGAAATGCCGCCCAAAATACCGCCGCAATGGTTACTGACAAAAGTTCCGCCGGCCATGGGATCGTTCGACTCGCTGCCGTGCATCCGCGCCAGGGCAAAACCCAGGCCGACTTCGACGCCTTTCACCGCGCCCATGGTCATGATGGCGCTTGTGAGGCGCGCATCGAGTTTGCCGAAGACGGGATCGCCCAGTCCCGGCGGCACGCCAAGGATTTCCAACTGCACGATGCCGCCGACCGAATCGCAGTCCTTGCGCGCGGCCAAAACGGCTTCTTCCATCGCCTTGGCCGCCTCGGGATCGGCGCAACGCACCGGATTGCCCTCGATGGCATCATAGTCGCACGTTTGCGCGCGGATGCCGGCCAATTCCACGGTATGCGCCACGATACGAACGCCGCGCCTTGCCAAAAGTTCCTTGGCGACGGCCCCGCCGGCCACTCGGCACGCCGTTTCGCGCCCGGATGAACGTCCGCCGCCCCGATGGTCCCGGAGGCCGTACTTGCGGTAGAACGTAAAGTCCGCGTGGCCGGGCCGGAACACGTCCTTGAGATCATCGTAATTTTCGGAACGCTGATCCTGGTTGTAAATGATCATGGCGATCGGCGCGCCGGTGGTTTTACCCTCGAACACACCCGACAGGATATGAACCGTGTCGGATTCCTTCCGGTAGGTAACGACCTTGCTTTGCCCCGGCCGCCGCCGGTCGAGTTCGCGCTGAATCGTTTCCTCTGAAATCTCGATGCCGGGTCGAATGCCGTCGAGCACGGCGCCAATCGCCGGTCCATGGCTTTCGCCAAAAGTCGTCAGGCGGATAATTTCACCGAAGGTGTTCGCGGATCGGCTCAGAATGGCCAGTTCCTCGTTGATAAGGGCGCCGGCCTCTTCCGCCAGTTCCTCCGGCGTGCCTTCGGTCGTATCCAGCACCACGTCCGCGAACGGTCGCAGCACTTCATCGCGAAACGCGACTTCCCGCGTGAATCGTTCCCGGCCCTCCGGCCCTTCCAGCCACGGCGGCGTCCCATGGGCCGTTGCGCGTTCCCACAAGACTTCCGGGGACGCAATCAGATAGATCAGCAAGGCGTCGTGACGCAACAGGCGGCGCGAATCCGGATTCAGCATGATGGATCCGCCGGTAATTATCAGATGCCAATCATAGGCGTTCGCGTCCTTTGCCACGTCGCATTCCAACTCTCGAAAATAGGATTCTCCATGTTCGGCGAAGATCTCGCGGCAGGTTAGGCGATGCCCGTCCCGTTTTTCGTGCAGATCTTCGATCATGCGGTCCGTATCTATGGTTTGCAGTCCCGTGTTGGCCGAAAGGACCCGGCCGATGGACGATTTTCCAGCGCCTTTGGGACCCATGATGACAATCTTCACGGCGATATACCTTTCTTTTCCGGCGCTTTGCGCGAATTCACTCCCGGGGAAACAAAGTAGAACCCATCGGCCGCATGTCGGGAAAAAGGATCATGTCTGGAATTCCACAATTCCACCGATGGCCGACAGCGATGCGGCGAAGGCCGGAAAAGTCACGGCCACCGCATCCGCGCCATGAATGCGCGTCACACCCGTCGCGCGGCTGGCCGCGACGGCCAGCGCCATGATAACGCGGTGATCGCCATGTCCCTGCACTTCGGCCCCGCGCAACGCGCCGCCATGAACGATCAAGCCGTCCGGCAATTCCTCGATATGCGCGCCCATTTTGGCCAACTCGCGTCCCATTACGGCAATGCGGTCCGTTTCCTTGATGCGCGCCTGCGGAACATTGAGCAGGCGCGTCTCGCCCTCGGCGAAACAACCCATGACGGCCATCATCGGCAACGCATCCGGCGTCGCATTCAGATCCAGATCGCAGCCCTTCAACGTGTTGCCCCGGACTCGAATCGTCTCCGAACCGGTTTCGATGTCGGCGCCCATGCGCCGGAGATATTCGACGACCGCCCTGTCGCCCTGGGTATCGTTCATGTCAAGCCCGGCGCAGGAGACATCGTTGCCGGGCAACGCGCCCGCAGCCAAGAAGAACGTCGCCGACGAAAAATCGCCCGGTATCCTCCGGTCGAATGCGCGATAGCGCTGGCCGCCCGGCACGGTAAATGCCGCAAACCCGTTCGCATGCCAAACGATACCCTCATGGCGAAGCCAATCAAGCGTCATTTCCACATACGGTTTCTCATGCAAGAGCGCCACATCAATGCGCGTTTCGCCTTGTGCCAACGGCGCATTCAACAGAAGGCTCGTAAGATACTGGCTGCTGACGGCCTCGATGGCCGTATCGCCCCCGCGCCAAGGCCCCGCCACCACAAATGGCGGGCAGCCGTTGTTCCTCGTCGAACGAACGGAAGCGCCCAGATCGTTCAGGGAAGCCGCGAGAGGCCCGGAAGGCCGTCGCCGGATTTGTGCATCACCGGTCAGCACCGCGGCGCCTTCTTCAATCAACGCGCAGGTTCCCATCACGATATTGAGCGTAGTGCCGGAATTTCCGACATCAATCACATCGTCCGGAACCCGCGGTTTTCCGGCAAAGCCCTTGACATGCCACGCGTCCGCGCCCGTTTCGATGGCCGCGCCCAACGCCCGATAAGCCGCAACGGCCGAACGCGCATCCTGCGAGTCGAGCGGCTGCCGAATCACACTCTCACCCTCCGCCAGCGAGGCAATCGCCACCGCGCGGATCGTGTGCGATTTCGATCCGGGGATCTCCACCGATCCCCGCAAGGTTGCCGCTTCGCAAATCCAGTCCATACCCATCTCTCCGCCAAATTCAAACGATCATAGGGTATTTCAGACTTTCCTGTCCAGCAAGGCCCGACAAAATACCCGGTCTTGTCGCCAAGGGCTTGCCTTTGTATAATCGGGGAAACGCGGGGAGAAACGGTAGATGGCCGATCCGGAATGCCTGAGAGTGTTGCGGCAGGGTCCTCACGCGTGGAATGCGTGGCGGGGACCCAGCGGATATACCCGTGTGGATCTGTCCGAGGCGAATCTTGATCGGATGATTCTGTGCGGTGTCAATCTCGAAGGGGCGAATCTCTTGATGGCGCGATTGGCGGGCGCCAACCTCCGCGGCGCCATTCTCAAAGGGGCGGATCTGCGCAAGACGATCCTGACCGGGGCCGATCTGACCGATGCGGTCCTTTCGCGGGCAAATTTGGAATATGCCGATTTTCGGGATGTCGTCGTCACCGGCGCAAAACTCGACGAGGCCGATTTCCGCGAGGCACGGCTCGGCGGCGTATCGTTTGCCGGAACGGATCTTCGCGCGGCGAATCTCAACGGGGCGATGACGACGAGCACCAGTTTCCGGGGCGCGGATTTACGCCACGCCGAACTACGGCGGGCCACGCTCATTCGATCCGGTTTTCAGGGCGCGGACCTGCGCGGGGCCATTCTGGTGGGCGCAAAACTGGAAGGCGCGGACCTGACGGGCGCAAACCTTGAAGGGGCAAACCTTATTGATGCTGATCTTTCGGGCGCCATACTCGATCTGGCCGGAATGCAGGGCTTGGACCTGCGCCAGACCCTTCTGCGAAAAGCCCGCTTCAACAAGGCCGACCTGCGCGGCGCACGGATGGAAAAACAGGCGCTTGCGGGATGCCATTTCGATGAAGCCAACCTGGCCGGCGCGCATCTGCACGGCGCGGATCTGACGGAGGCGAACCTGGCCAACAGCAATCTGAAAGAGGCCGATTTAAGCGGGGCGCGGATGCCCCGCGCCCAATTGGGCCATGCGCTGATGACCGGCGCGAATCTGGAAGGCGCGGACTTGCCCGCCGCGGACCTGACCCACGCCAAAATCAAGCGGGCCAACCTGACGAAAGCAAACCTGGTGGCGGCCATGCTGCAAGACTCCTTCGGATGGGAATCCGCCTGCGTGCGGGAAGCCAATCTTACCGGCGCCATCCGGCCACCCGCCGAATTGCGGGCATTGGCCAAAAAACAAGGGGCTATTCTGGAAGGCCCGGCAACCATTCTTCGGCAGGGCGTGGGTGTCTGGAACGCGTGGCGGCGGGAGCATCCCGGTCTGCCGCTGAATTTCCAGGGATGCGACTTGTCATGGGCCGATTTACTGAACGCGGATCTTCACGATATTGACATGACCGGATGCAATCTCGCGGGCGTCAACCTGCATGGCGCCAATCTGGAAGGCGCAAACCTTCAGCGGGCCAATCTGCGCGAAGCGAAACTGTACGGCGCCCGTATTGCAAACCTCGACCTTCGGGATGCCAGCCTTGAAAAATGCGATTTGCGCGGGGCCGATTTGCGAACCGTCCGGCTGCGTGGGGCATATCTGTGCGGCGCCAATCTGATGAAGGCCGTGCTGACGGGTTTGGATCTTACGCGGGTTGATTTTCAAGGCGCTGATCTCACCGAGGCGGACTTGCGCGGCGCGACGCTGGAAGGCGCCCATTTCCGCTCGGCGGATCTGGCCCGCGCCAATCTCGCCGGGCTGAATCTGGATGTATTGGATTTCACGGAAGCCGATCTCTCCGGCGCCGATCTCACGAATGCCAGCCTGCAGCGGGCCAACCTTACCGACGCCTTGCTGACATGCGCCAATCTCAAGGGAGCAAACCTCGACGACGCAGTGCTGAAAGGCGCCGATTGCGAGGGCGCCGCGCTGCCTGTGCGCCATCGTCTTTCCCGATGGATCGCTGGAAACAGGCGTTAGTTCAAAAAGAAGCCTTCACGAACTTGCGTTTTCGATCGGAACCATGTACGTTATGCGGCCATGGGAAAATATTTCGTTCGGTTCAAATGCCATCATTGCGGCCACTGTTGCCGCGATGTGATCTGTCTGCCGACCCCGTGGGATGTGATTCGTCTCGTGCGCGAGACGGGCGCGAACCCGTACGAATTCATCGAGTTTGTAGGACCGGAAGACATCTCTGAAGTGCCGAAATCAGATCCGACATGGCTGCGCTGCAACGGCAAGCGCCACATGATGGCGCTTCGGCGCAACAAACACGGCTGCTATTTCCTGCACGAGAAAACCCGGCATTGCACGGTCTATGAAGCACGCCCTCTTCTCTGCCGGTTATATCCGAAGAAATTACACGAATCGCGGCAGGGCGAGTTCAAGGCCTTTTCGCTGCACAGAAACGTGGGGTGTCCGCGCCACCGCGACGGCATCATCCACACAGATCCCCTCTATGAACTCTACCTCAGCGATCGGGACCACCAGGAGGATTACATGGATCTGGTCCAAGTCTTCAATCGCGACAAGTCCCCGGACAAACGCCCCGCCGATTTTCTGGCCCTGTTCATCGCCGGCATCGCACGGCCAAACGACTCCACCGATTCCGAATAACCCCCACCGCCAAAATCTTGCCGCGCGACCGCCAGGATATTGCGACACGGCAATGGAAGGCGTATTGTATATCCGTTGATTCGACGGCTCCACGGGCAGGCAAAGGAATCACGGCATGAATCTCGATGATGTTCGTCTCAGCCTTTGGGATCTTGTCTCGCCGATCTCGCGCACGGTTGACATGATGGCGCCGGCATTGGCGGAACATCACATGCGGGTGGCCTATTTGGCCATGCGGATTGGCGAGGAACTGGGCTTTCCACAGCAAACGATCCACGAACTGGTGATTGCCGGCGCGCTGCACGATATCGGCGCATTCTCGGTAAAAAACCGGCTCGACCTGTTGGCCTTCGAGGATCATTACACGCACCCCCATTGCAAGGCCGGTTATTTGCTCCTGAACGGCTTCAAGCCCTTCGCGGACATCGGACCCATCATTCTGCATCACCATTTGCCGTGGAACCACGGGCAAGGCCTTTCGCATCAGGACAAGGCCGTGCCGGAAACCGCGCATATCCTGCATCTGGCCGACCGCGTGGCGGTCATGTTGCGCCGCGACGTGTTTCCCCTGTCCCAGGTGCAGGAGATCTGCGAGGCGGTCGCCCAGGCCGAGGGAAAAGTGTTTGCGCCCAAGCATGTCGGCGCCCTGATGCGGTTTTCGGAAAAGGATTATATCTGGCTCGAAGCCGCAAGCAAATTCGTCGAGGCCATCCTACGGAAACGGGTGGGACAGCACATTCAAATTGTGCAGATGGGTGAACTGCTCGGTCTGGCGCGGCTCATCTGCAATATCATTGATTTCAAGAGCGAGTTCACGGCCACGCATTCGAGCGGCGTCGCGGCGACGGCGGTGTCGCTGGCCCGCCGGATCGGTTTTTCGGATCAGGAGTGCGCGAAAATCGAAATCGCGGCCTATTTGCACGACTTGGGCAAATTAGCCATCCCCTCGGAAATCCTGGAAAAACCCGGCAAATTGACGCCCGAGGAGTGGCATATCATGCGAAGCCACGTGTATTACACCTATCACATTCTCGAATCCATCGAGCCGTTCGGCGACATTACCCCATGGGCGGCGCTGCACCAGGAACGGCTTGACGGCAGCGGCTATCCCTTCAAGTACACGGCGGCGGATTTGCCGCTCGGCGCGCGGGTCATGGCCATTGCCGACGTGTTCACGAGCATCACTGAAAACCGGCCCTATCATGCCGGACGCGACAAGGACGAGGCGGTCCGCATCTTGCGCGACATGGCCGATCACGACAAACTCGACGCCCCTCTCGTCGAAATGCTCCTGCGCCATTTCGAGGAAATCAACACCCTTCGCATCGCCGCGCAGACCAAAGCCCTCAAGGAGTACCAAGATTTTCAAGCCGCCCTCGCGGCATAGCCCCCTCTCCCCCACGCGCGCAACAACGCCATCCGGATTATATTCGGAATAAGTTCCGTCAACCCGGATTATCGTTTCCAGTTTTTCAAGGCCCGCTCGTAGTCGAAGATTTCGCGAGCGTTGCCGCGCATGATGCGCTCCACAACACCGGGAACGTCTCCGTCTTCGAGCCAGCCCGATTCGGCCAGTTCGGCGACGGCCTGGGCAAGTCCCTTTCGGGCGACGCGCGCATGGCCGGGGACCAGTTCGACGGGACAGTAATCGCCGCCGAAGGTGAGCAGTTTGCACACCGGCGCGGCCATCAGGAATTCCTTGACGAATCGCACACTGGCCGCGGGATTGATGATCCATGCCCAGCACATGTCCACATAGGCGTTCGGATAATGTTTCGCCAGCGCGATGACCTCGTCCTGGTACGGGTAGTCAATGTGCATCAGGACGAATTTCGCCTTGGGATGCGCAAACATGACGGGGCACAGATCCGAGGCGTTCTTCCGAAGCCGCTCGAGCGGCATGCCGCCGCAACCGGCGTAGTAGCCGGTATGCAGTTTGACCGGCAGGTTGTATTCCACGGCCTTTTCGATGCAGTAGTGGAACAGGTGGTCTTGAAGCGCCTTCATTTCCGCGGGCGCGAGGCTCTTTTCATCTTTCCGGAAACGCTCGAACAAGGGCGCGGCGTCCGATGCGCTTACTTGCGCGTAATCGAGCCGCCGCCCGTAGGCGCTTTGGTTTTTCGTGGCGATGGCGCGCGGCCCGAATGTCGCAAAGCACCAGTCTATAACCTCGTGCCAATCCTTGAGCGTGGACGCGTCGCGCTTGGCCAGTTTCAGGACAGGCTCGACGTTCAGCCCCGAACCCAGCGCCACCGTGCTGATGTCCTGCGCGAGCAGGTCCGGCTGGGCGGTTTCCATGAACACGGGCGTTTCGAGGTTGTTTACCTGGCAATATTCGATGTTGGCGACATCGCGCAAGACGTGTTTGTAGTAGCCGGGCTTCATCGCGTCGAACAATTTGCGCGAGATCGCCTCGCATGTGTCGTCCCGCACGTCGTCTTCCCCGAAGAGCATCCGGACGGATTCGCGGACGACCTGTTGGTAGCCGGTGTGACGGCACCGTTCGTAATAAGGCGCAATCAGTTTCCACTTGTCACGTGGTGCGACATTGTACGCACGGATTTTGGCGCAGTTCTCCGGCGGCATGCCCGATACCTGCAAATCCGAGTCGGTATAGTGCGTGAACAAAATCCCCACGTCGGGTGCAGGGAAAGGCGACGGCCCCTTTTTCGATTTCAGCCGGTTCGCTTCTTCCCAAACATGCTCATGGGTATCCACCAGCGGCGTTTTGTCCACCAGCGCCGCGATATCCCGCCGAAACGACATGGCTGTGCCTTTCTTTCGTTTTCGTTCGCCCGATTCCTTCGCTTCGGCCGCGGAACCGATTGCCGCCGCGACCCCGGCCGTTCCCAGAAACGTCCTGCGCGTCACGTCATCCATGTTCCACCCTCCCTTCGCCGTATGGATCCATTCGCCCGGCCGCCGATATTCTTGATCCTTCCGTAAACCAGCATATCCCGCTGTCCCGGTTTTCGCAAGAAAACGCGACTTGGCGTTTGAAACCCACCATCAGGTCTTTTCAATGTCGAAGGACGGCAGTTCCGTCACTTTTTCCTCCGGCGCGCGAAACGAATCGTCCTGTTCAAGGAGCCATTTCAGGCCGTCACTCAGCACGCGTTTGGTGTCTTCAAGATTGATGCCCACGTGGTCGGATTCGTACCAGGTGATCTTCTTGGGTTCCCGGGCGGCGTCTTGCAGGGCCTTGCCGGCCGCAGCGGGAACCAGCACGTCGTACTTGCCATTTTGAAAATAGACGGGCGTCGGGGAAATTTGCCCCACGTAGTGAATCGGATCGGCCACGCCCATGAAGTAGCGCGCAAGCGGCACGATGCAGGCGATGACCACGCCCACTTTGCGCTCCTGCGACGCGGTCAGCTTGGGCAGGGGCGGTTTTTCCGGATTGACATTTTTGCCGTCTATCAGCCGCAACGCGATCGCCACCCCCAGATGATTGGCATAGGAATCGAGCAGTTTGCCGAAATCGCCGCCGCCATAGACCAAGATGCCTGCGCGGATCCGCTTGTCCCTGGCCATGACGGTGCTTCCCGTAATGGCGCCGTAACTCGCGCCGACAAGGTAGATGCGTTGCGGATCGATGTCGGGATGGGCGACTAGATAATCAATAAGCCGGCGTGTTTCATTGACCGTCTTGGCGGGGCGTTCGGCAAACGCCTTGAGATAGGCCAGGCCGCCCGAACCCTTCGGCAGTTTCCGTTCCCCCTGCATGTACTGATCGAAACTCACAAAGGCGAATCCGGTTTGATTGAACGGGGCCGTGATTTCTTTGAGAAAATTTTTATTCTGCCCGATGCCGTGAAGAAAGATGACGACCGGAAGTTTTTTGCCGGTTCGTTTCAGCGGCATGGACATCAAGGTCGGCACTTTCTCGCCCTTGTACCCGTCGAAGGTGAACTTGGCGATCGAGTAGCCTTTTTCAGGAGCATCCTTGTTCACTTCGGTGGTGTCCGGCACGGAAACGTTCAACGGCGCACCGGGATCGTAATTGTCGAAATAGTGCGCGTCCTCATAGGCTTTGCGCGCCCAAAGCAGCACAATCAGCGCCACCAGGACACCGGCGGCTATTTTCAACAGTTTCTTCCACATCGTTTTTTCCTCTCCAAAACACCGCAAAACACCGGCGGAGTATAGCACAACCGCCGTCCAACAAACTGAAAGCCCCGCGCGATCCACATGGAACCGCGCGGGGCTTGTTCTTGCGCTATTGGCTCCGCGTTAGGCCGCGGGTTGACGCCGCGAACGCCGCAGGCCGCCTGCGAGCAACGCCGCGCTCACAAGCGACAGCAGTATCCAGTCGCCGTTGCCGGAGGCGCCGGCCGCAAGCGATTTCTCACCGGTTTCATAGGTAACGATCTCTTCGACCAACCCGCCGCCCGTCACGGTCACGACACGGTCAGAAGGCGTCACCCACGTCACACCCGGCTTGAAGCAGCCGCCTTCGGTCGGGGTCGCGTCCACGAAGTGAATCGTGTGGTTGCCCGGGGTCAGGTTGCCGACGGTCTGTCCGCTGGCATGCACCGTGGCATCGTCATCCACGGTCCAACCGGCGCCGGCATTCCGCGCGCCTTCGGGCTCGATCACGATCCGAACGCTGCCCAGCAACAGGACGTACACGCCGTTGGCCGGCTTGGTCTGCCCCACTTCAATCAGGACCTGCACGTCGGCCGGTTTCTGCCAGTTGGCCACGTCCTTGAACGTCACGGTCACGGAACCGGCCGGTAGGCCGGGGAGGGTTGCGCCGCTGTTATTCCATGTGACGCCACCGTCAATGGACCATTGAGCGCCCGCCGCGACCGCTTCCGCCGGCGTAATCAAGACGGTCAACCCGCCTGTCGTCACGGTGGAGATGTACCCACCGAACACCGTCGCGGTTTGATCGGCCACGATCTCGACGTCAACATCGGACGGTTTTTGCCAGCCGGCAATTGTCTTGAACGTGATGGTCTTCGTCCCGACCGGCAAATCCGCGACGGTTTCGCCGCTGTTGCGCCACGTCGTGCCGCCGTCAATAGACCACTGGGCGCCTGCCGCGACCGCTTCCGCCGGCGTAATCGTAACCGTCAGCGAACCGCCGAGCAGTTTGACGCCTCCGTTGGCGACAACCGGCGCCAGCGGCGCATTGAACTTGGGAGCGAACGCGTACTGGTCGGACAACGTGAACGCGGCGATGTTGACCGGCAGCGTCGTGTTGCCCGGCGCATCCGCGCCGACCGTTAGGTTCAACGTGACAAGCGTAATTGCATCCGCCTTGCCCGCCGAACCGGGACTTGTGATTGCAATGCGCACCGTTCCGAAACCGTCGGCATCCGTGAAGTTGGACTCCATCAGGAATCCTTGGGAGGCGAAGGACGCTCCCAGTTGCGCGGAGGCGAATCCGAGGCCGGCGCCGCCCGACGGGAATGTCGCCACCAGGGTGCAGCCCGCCATTTGTCCGGCGTTGGTTATCGTGATAGGCACCGCCACCGAGGCGCCGGTCGCCGTGACCGTTCCCACGGCCACCGACGGAGGCTCCGGATCGGTCTTTTCAATGGCCGCCGCGGCAAACGACACCTCGGCAAGGCCTTCCGCCGCCTTCGTGCCGGCCTTCGCGGGCGCGATGTTCATGCCCGCCAGCCAGCGGAGGATGAGCGTCGAGTCGGCCGAATCCACATAGCCGTCCAGGTTGATGTCGCCGGCGGACATCGAGCACTCGTTCGGATCGACCTTCCGGGTCCACAACTTGAGGATAAACGAGGCATCATCGCCATTGACGACGCCGTCGTTGTTCACATCGCCGTGGAGACAGCCGCCGTTGGTGCACAGCAACCCGTTCACGAGATCCAAATCGATCGCCTTCGGCCACGGGGCGTCGTCGTACAGTCTCACGCCCTGCTGGCCGGGATAGCCGATCGTCTGCGGTCCGCCCGGATAATCGCCCGGGATGAATGGGATCAACTCCAGCGGGCCGCAGCCGGTATCGTCGATCGTCTTCGCCTTGATGTAGAACAGCGCGCCGTTGCCGTAGAGCGAGCGGCCTGTGATGTCCGAGGAAATCATAAAGACTTCCCACTTGTCGTCGGGGCCGACGAGCACGTTCGACTCGAAGAGCATGCCGGCGGTGACGCCGGTGGGCTCGATGGTGATATCGGCCAGCGGATCGATGACCTCGAACAGGGCCTGCGGAATCCGGGCGACAAGCTGCATGCCGGTCGCCGACACTTCATAGGCGCAGTCGAAGGACACCGGCATGACCACTTCCGGATTCGGCAGCGTGCCCTGGGCCTGCTCCCACAGATACAATCCCGCGTTGTTCAGGAAAATCTCGGGGAAGTAGATCGTCAGCCACTGGCCTTTCACCGGCGGATAGGACGGGTCTGAATAATCGCTCGGCCTGTCCTGTCCGCTGATCGCCTGAATCTGGTAGACGTAGTACACGCCCGGCAACACGGTCTCGTCGCGGAACTGCGTGCCCGTAATCAACCCTTCATAAACGTCGTTGGGATCGCTCCCGTTGATCTTGACGGGCGTTTCCATCGGCGTAGGATCGGTTGCGCCGTAGACCCGCGTCCGATAGAGGTTGTAGCCCTTGACATCGAATTCGGGATTCGGCGCCCATTCGACGAATACGCTGCGCGGTCCGCTGATGGCCTTGGGCCGTTCGGGCCGCGTTATCGCGATCGGATCGAGCGCGATGTCGGCGTTGTGCGTCTGGTAGACGCCCGTCATCGTGGCCGGCTCGTAACCGAAAGCCTCAAAGGCCAGTTCATACGGATCCGCGACGGTCAATTGCGAGAAGATGTACTTGCCGTCGCCGCCCGAAACGGCCTGAAGGCTCCCTTCGAACGATGGAGCGGTCAATGCGACCACCGCGCCCTCGACCGGCGCACCCGTGATGCTGTTCGTCACCGTGCCCTCGACGATGCCGTCGCCTTCGCGCCCGGCCTGGAACACCGTCGCGGTCGCGGGGCTGCCGTCGGCGCCGGGCGCCGTGACCTCGATCTGGCCGATACGTTCACCGACCGACGGATTCGCGGCAAACGCAACCGTAATCACGCCCGAATTCGTTCCGACCGCGCCACCCGTGATGGACATCCAGTCCGTCCCGGAAACGGCCACGGCGGTATACGTCAGATCCAGTTCGCCGCCGTTCGACACCGTGAAGGATGTCGTGCCTTCCGCTGCGCCCACGGACTGGCTTCTCGGAATCACCCGCAGTTGCGCGGGATACGGCGCGCGCGCCTGAACGATGGTCACGCTCAGCGGTCCATTGACGGCATTCGGCGCCGTGATGAGAATCACGCCCGTACGGCTCTCGTATGCGGTGTTTTGGGTGTAGGAGGCGCGGACCGTGCCCGCATCTATGCCTTGGACGCCCGTGTCGAGGGTCAGCCATTCGCCGCCCTGAACGACCGCCGCAAAATACGGCATCACCGCGCCGGTGGTCCGGACGTTGCGGACGTTGAACGCCACCGCGCCCGCCGGATAATCCACGCCCATGGCTGTCGGGTTGACCGCCAGTAGTGGTTTCTCGGCAAAGACGGCCGTAACCGTTCGCGCCGCGTCCATGACCACGGAAGCGGACGGCTCCGAACCGGTCGCATCGCCTTCCCAACGGTCGAACAACCAGCCGTCGGCGGGCGTGGCTGTAATCGAAACCTGCGTGCCCACGTCATAGACATGCACGCCGGCCGGCGGCTCGGTCGTCCCTTCGCCGCTTACCTCGATGGTCAGCGCAAACTGCTGGACAAATACCGCCCTGACCGCCTTGTTGGCATCCAGCGTGACAGACGCGGACGGAGTGGAGCTCGACACATCGCCTTCCCAGCGGTCGAAGCGCCAGCCGGACGCGGGCGAGGCCATGAGGTCAACGACCGTGCCGGCATCGCGCACATGTACGCCGGGCGCGGGCGTCAGGGTCCCTTCGCCCTGAATGTCAACGGTCAGCGCAAACTGCGCGACAAACTCGGCCGTAACGGACTTGTTGCCGTCCATGGTTATCGTCACGCTGCTGTCGCTGCCCGAGGCATCGCCCGTCCAACGGACAAAGCGCGAACCGGCCGCCGCGGTGGCCGCCAACGTAACGCGCGCGCCCGTGTCGTAGACATGCGTGCCCACAGCGGGGCTCGTCGAACCGTTTCCGTTCACGGCCACGGTCAAAGTAAACTGCTGGACGAAGATCGCTTTCACGTTCTTTTCGGCGTTCATCGTGACCGATGCGGCGCTACTGGTTCCGGTCACATCGCCTTCCCAGCGATCGAAACGCCAGCCGTTCGCCGGCGTTGCGACAAGAGGCACTTGCGCGCCGCTATCGTACAGGTGGGGCGTGCCGGCCGCCGGATCGGTCGTGCCTTCGCCCTCGACCGTGATATTCAGCGGGAATTGTTGTACAAATACCGCCGTCAGGGTCTTGTCGGCGTCAACCGTCACGGAAGCCGGAATCGCCGATCCCGTGGCCGCTCCCTGCCATTCCTTGAAGCGCCAACCACTGTCCGCCGTCGGTGTAACCTGGACAGTCGCACCGGTGTCGCGAACGTATACGCCAGCCGCCGGATCCGTGCTTCCGCTGCCGCTAACCGCGATGGTCAGCTTGTGCTGCCGCACGAACACCGCCGTAATGTCCTTGTCGCCGTCAACCACCACGGCTATCGGGTTGGACGTGCCCGCGTCGGCGCCCTGTAAAGTCCAGTGATCGAAACGCCAACCCTCCGCCGGGCTTGCCGCCACGCTGACCGTCTGGCCGGTGTCGTATGTATATTCGCCCACGGTCGGCGTCGTCGCGCCTTCCCCGGTTTTCGCCACGGTCAGCGTATATTGCCGCACAAACACGGCCTTGACGTCCTTCGGAGCATCCATAATCACGGAAGTCTCATCGGACGTGCTGGTGATGCTGCCTTCCCAGTGATCGAAACGCCAACCCTCGGCGGGCGTTGCAAACAGTTCAACCGTATCGCCCGTGGCCGTGACAACGGGAGTTCCCGCCGGCGGTTCGGTCGTGCCATTGCCTTCGACGGTGATGTTCAATACCGGGTAGAAGGTGGCCGTCACGGCCTTGTTGTCGTCGTTCAAGACATCAATTGGATTGGTTTCCGGACTGTTCGGATCGGGAATGTCGCCGCTCCAATACTGGAACTGCCAACCCTCATTTGCCGTCGCCATGACCGTCGTGGTCGGGTTCGGATTTTCAACGGTCGGTCCGTCAACCATCAGCGTGCCAACCGGCGGATCCGTCCACCCGCCGCCATTGACGGCAATGGTCAGCGAGACCTTTTCCGGCGGCGCCGCCGTGAAGAAGGCCGTCAATTCCTTGTCGTCATCCAACGTAATGGTCGCCGGATTGTCCGAACCGGTCAGATCGCCTTCCCAGTGGTCGAACTGATAGCCGGCCGTGCCCGGCACTTTTTCCGCGAAGGCCGCCACATTCACCACCGTGCCGGCATCGAACTTGTGCGTGCCGACCGGCGGATCGGTCGTGCCGTTGCCTTCGACTTCCATCTCCAGCACGTACTGGCGAATGAATACCGCCTTGACGGTCTTGTCTCTATCCAGGACAACCACGTCCGACGCATTGAGGCTGTTCAGATCGCCTTCCCAGTGGTCGAATCGCCACTCGTCTTCAGGGGTGGCGCTTATGGCGACCTGAGTGCCGATCGCGTAGGTGTGGGTCCCTTCGGCCGGGCTCGTCGTGCCGTCGCCTTCAACGAGGATGGTCAATTTCGGTTCCTCGACGAATTCCGCCGTTACGGAAACGGGACCGTTCATGGTCACCGAAACGGGATTGGCCGTGCCTTCGACATCGCCCACCCACCGGTCGAAGCGATGGCCCGCGTCCGCGGTCGCGGCGATATCCACCCCTACGCCCGCATCATAGAGATGCGTGCCGACGGCCGGTTCCGTGCTGCCCGAACCGATAACGGCAATCTCCAGCGGGAACTGCTGGATGTATTCGGCCGTCACGGTCGTGTCGCCGTTGACCGTAAGCGAAAGCGACGGCTCGGTGGACTGGTTTTCGATCCAGCGGTTGAACCGCCAACCCTCGACGGTCAGTGCGTCCACATCGAATGTCGTTCCGGCGTCTACGATGTACGTCCCCACCTGCGGATCGGTCGCGCCGCCGCCAATCACGCGGACAGTCACGGCATGCTGCTGCACGAAGACCGCCGTAATGGTCTTGCTGACGTCCATGATGACCATGACCGGGTTGTTGTTGCCCGTCAGATCACCTTCCCAATGATCGAAGCGCCAGCCGTTCGCGGGCATGGCGCTCAGATAGACGTAACTGCCGGCGTCATACACGTGCGTGCCCAATTCGGGATACGTCGAACCTTCGCCGGTCTTGGCCAGCGTAAGCGTAACCTGCTCGACGAATACGGCGCGCACCAGTTTGTTGCTGTCCATGACCAAGCCGCCCGCGGCATTCAAATCGCCTTCCCAATGGTCGAAACGCCAGCCGGGCGCGGGCGTGGCCGACAAGGCCACTTGGGTGTAGACGGGATAGGTGTGCGTGCCCTCGCCAGGATCCGTCGTGCCTTGTCCGACGACCTCGACGGTCAAATCGAATTCCTGCATGAACACGGCGCGGACGGACTTCGGACCGTCCATCGGAAGCGTAAGCGGATTGGCCGAGCCGCTCGCGTCGCCTTCCCAGCGGTCGAACCGCCACCCTTCGGCGGGATAGGCGTTGAGCGTGACCGATTGATCCGTGATGGGATGAACGCCCGGAACCGGATCCGTCGTGCCCTGGCCAACGGTCGAAATAGTCAGATTGGCGCCGAACAGGGCCGTTATGGTCGTGTCGTTGTACACGCTGGTATACAAAGTCGGATCGGTGCTTTCGCCCATGTCGCCCAGCCAGCGGATAAACGTCCAGCCGTTGTTTGCCATGGCCGTCACGGGGACAACCGTGCCCGCATCGTAGGCATGAACACCTGCCGAGGGATTTGTCGTGCCCCCGCCGATGACATTGATGGTCAGGGTCGAGCGATGAATGACAAGGAACCCGAGGATCAGCCGGTCGTACTGGCTGTCGGGGTTGGTGACGGTGACGTTGCGATACCCCGGGGCCAATCCAGCGGGCACCTTGCCGCGAATCAGGGTCGAAGAAACGACCGTCACGTCCGTAAGCGGAACCGTGTCGTCAATGGTCACGGTGGCGCCCGTCTTGAAATTCGTTCCGCTGATGGATATCGGCGTTTCTTCGGTGTCCAGACCGGAATTTGGAAGAATGCCGGTAATATCCGGCGCCGGCTCCTGTGTCACGTCATACGTTACCGGCTCGGAACTTTCGAGATCGTCCGGATTCTTGATTTTGACATTGTACCGTCCGACAGGCAGGTTGCCGACCGTGGCCGTGGCCATTTCCGATCCAACGACAACCGTGGTTAGGGCATAGGACTGTGGCGCCGCGCCGCCCTGCGGTCCCGTCAGCGATACCACCGCGCCGTTCACGAAACCAGAACCGCGAATGTTCACCAACGTGTTCTTGTATCCCGCATTGGGGTTGATCTCGGTAATCCGCGGCGGCTGCGGCGTGACTTGACCGTCCAAGCGCACATCGTCAATGAGCCAGCCGCGAAAACCGTTATACAGTTCATCCACCGTGTTGAAACGGAAACGGATGCGGACGTTGTTGCTGTTCGCAAACTGCGACAGGTCAAAGGTCACATGAATCCACTGACCAACTTGACCGAGGCCGGTCCCGTCCACCGCGCGCGACGCGTAGGGCTGCCAATGCGCCCCGTCCACGTCGTTGGCCGGATTGATGTGGCCCGCGCCGGCTTTGGTATACGTCGTTCCGCCGTCTGTCGAAACCTCGACGTACATCATGTCGTACCGGTCCACGTCCACGCCTTCCACTTCGTACCATGTCCAGAACGACAATCGCGGATTCTGCACACCGGTCAGGTCGAGCAATGGCGAAACCAGCGATCCGCTGTTGGCCTTGCGCGACGTGCCGCCCGTCAAATTCGGCTGTTCGCGCTGGAAATCCGCCCCGATAAACGTCCCGTTGACGTCCTCGCCGTACCACCAGCAGCCGTTGCCGCTATAGGAAGAGGGGAGTTGTCCGCTATCGGGCAACCGGACCAGCCGGGGGTTGATCTCGTTGCTGATCCCGATGTTTTCCGGATTCGCGATTAGCCGCCAAAAACCCGTGGCTGTCCACCCATTCGTTCCGGATTCCATGTCGTCCACGAACGGCAGAACCTTCGGCGCCGCCTTCTCCGCGATGGGTTCACCCGGCGGAATGAACGAAGGGTCGAAGTCCGGCGGATAGGGACGCGGTATGTATGCGCCGTCCGCCATCGCCGCACCGCACACGGCAAACATCAGCGCCGCCGCAAGAAAACTCCGCCATTGCCATTTCTTCGTCTTCATCGTTGTTACCCCTTTCTTAGGTCTTTCCCTGCTACTGGTGGTTGTCAATCACAACGAAACGCGACTCCCGCACTGTCACAAAATAATTCCGGCGCCTCACTCAAACCAATCAGGAACTCTGGAAATAAAGCCACCTAAAAAAACGCCCACACCTGGCAGCCTTCAACCTCAAACCAATCGTCAATTCCAATGTTCCCCAAAATAATCTGGTTTCATTATCCCATGATCAGCCCGATTTGTCAAGCGGTTTGCTATTCTATCACTTTATTATGCAATATATCGTTTTCTTTGCATATCGCAAAATTATTATTATAATTGGATTTCATTTCTTGGCATTAACATTTTTTCTTGACGATATCCGCAGACCTCATCCAAGATTTGTAAAGTCCAACTAAATATTGCTGGAGATTGAGAAACCTAAGAAGTATTATGAGTCGCCGAGAAAGTCTGTTTTTCATAACGCACCGGAAACAACGTTTATCTACGGTTGAGAGGGACATTGTCCATGAGCATATTGCTGGGGCTATCGGCCTTGCCGGTATTGTTTTCCTTTGCGGCTGCGGAACCGCTGGCGCCGACGCCGTTTACAAGCGTGAAACTGGACGGCGGTTTCTGGACCGCCTGGATTGAACTCAACCGGACTCACGTACTGCCACACTGCTTTGATCAATGCGAGAAGGCGGGAAAGATAAATAATTTCCTCAAGGCGGCGGGACGTCTGCAAGGCGAACATGAAGGCGCGCCGTGGGAAGATTCGGACGTGTACAAGGTGCTTGAAGGCGCGGCGTATTGCCTTGCGTTCGAGCGCGATCCGACAATTGAAAAGACTGCGGACGATCTCATCGAAAAGATTGCCGCGGCGCAGCGTCCCGACGGTTATCTTCACACGCATTTCCAACTCCGGGGCATCGAGAAGCGTTGGACCGACGACAGCGCACACGAGACGTATTGCGCCGGTCATCTCATCGAGGCGGGCATCGCCTATTTCCAGGCCACCGGCAAGCGAGACCTGCTCGATGTTGCGATCCGGTTCGCGGATCATATTGACTCCGTGTTCGGCCCCGGAAAACTCGTTGACGTGCCCCAGCACGAAGAAATCGAACTGGCCCTGGTCAAACTGTGGAGGATCACCAACGAGGATCGTTACCTGAAACTCGCGCAGTTCTTCGTTGAGGAGCGCGGGCGGATGGACACACGCCGCACCGGTCCCGATGGAAAGCCGCGATCATGGGGCGAGACCTGCCAGGACCACAAACCTGTCCGGGAACAATCCGAAATCGTTGGACATGCCGTCCGCGCGATGTATCTCTTTTCCGGGGTGGCGGATCTCGCGGCCATAACAGGCGATGCCGGCTTTCGCGATGCGCTCGAACGGATTTGGACGAACACGACACAGCGCAAGATGTACATTACCGGCGGACTCGGTTCGACCGCGCGCCATGAAGGGTTCACGGGTGGTTACGACCTGCCGAACGAGAGCGCCTACTGCGAAACCTGCGCCGCCATCGCGTTCGTGTTCATGAATCACCGCATGGGCCTGATCGCGGGCGAGTCCCGGTTCGCCGACATCGTCGAACGGGCGATGTACAATGGCGCGTTGTCGGGCGTTTCACTCGACGGCCGTCACTTCTTTTACGTGAACCCGCTCGCCAGCGCCGGACAACACCACCGCGCGCCGTGGCACGGCTGCGCCTGTTGTCCGACGAATATCGTGCGGTTTCTCCCCTCGATCGCCGGTTACGCCTATGCCCATCGCGGCCGCGAAATCTTTGTCAATCAATTTATGCCGGGCCGTGCAACGATTCGTGACGGCGAAAACGAACTGACCCTCTCAATGGCCACGAAATACCCGTGGGACGGCGATATCCGCCTGACGATCGAACCGAAAGGATCCGGCGATTGGACGCTTCGCCTGCGCATCCCCGGCTGGCGCCGACCGCCCGTTCCCGGCGATCTCTATACCCCGGTTCCATCTATCCCCAGCCACGAGCCACCCGCCATCCTCAAGATCAACGGCCAGGATACGCCGCTCGCAATGGACAATGGCTACGCCCGCATCGCGCGGAAATGGAAACCGGGCGACACCATCGAGTTGTCGTTGCCCATGCCGATCATGCGCATGAAGGCACACCCGAACGTCAAGGCCGATGTCGGGCGTGTCGCGCTTCAGCGTGGACCGATCGTGTATTGCGTCGAAGGCATTGATCACGGCGGCGACGTCCGCCAACTGGCGCTGCCCGCCGATGCGCCGCTGAACGCCGAATGGCGGCCTGACCTGCTCAACGGCGTCATGACGATCGTCGGCAAGGCCCAGGCGCGCACCGAATCGGGCGCTGCGTCGGTTTCGTTTCAAGCCGTTCCCTATTATGCGTGGGACAACCGGGAACAGGGCCCTATGGCCGTCTGGCTGCCGGAAACCATCGAACTTGCGCAGGCCGTTCCCCCACCCACCATGGCCTCCGAAAGTAAAGTCACGGCCTCATTCCAGAACCGCGATTCGATCCTTGCCGTCAAGGATAGAATCGAGCCGAAATCGTCCAATGACCACTCCATCCCCCGCATGACTTGGTGGGACCACCTCGGCACGCGCGAATGGATACAGTACACATTCAAGGAAGCACAGCAGGTGAAAGCGGTCGAGGTCTACTGGTTTGACGACACCGGAACAGGCCAATGCCGCGTGCCGAAATCATGGCGCATTCTCCATGCTGACAAGGGCCAATGGAAAGAGGTCGATCAGCCCTCCGCGTACACCCTGCACCTGAACACGTACAACCGCACCACCTTCAATCCTGTCAAGACCGACGCACTCCGTATCGAAGTCGAACTCCAGCCCGGTTTCTCCGGCGGCATTCTTGAATGGCGTGTGGAGTGAAGGGATCCGCGCCGTGCCCCAATTGATTTCGAACGTTCCTGTACGCCCAGGCAATCACCGGGATGGCCATAAAATGGAGAACGGCCACGATTCAAAAAGTCAGCTATGTGTAATTGATGCCGTACCACAATGTTGGGAGCGGAAGGATGCTTCCCAGCGATCCCGGAAGAGGGGGATCTCCGGGGTAGCCGAACAGGGCCCGCGCGGCGCCGGAACGGTCGGTTGAAAACTCCGCGTCGGACGATTGGAACCGAAACACGCCGTCGTCTTCCCTGATATTGATTTGTGCCGATCGTGCCGTGTCCGTCCGCGCCTCAATGACCGGACGGAGCCGTTGCACGAGTTGATTGAAATTCAAAATCAGCAGTGTGCCGCCCGTTTTGACGGGTTCGAGCGAGACGCCCTCCCGCGCAAACAGGCCCCGCAGGACCGTGTCGCCCTGTTGCAGGCGCAAAAAGAATTCGTTGAATCCCCGGTTGTCCATCAGGGGCGCCATCGCCGCGCGCAGCGCCAGCGGTTCGCCGGCAAACTCGATGGCATCGGTGACCGTTTCGATGGTCGTTTCCGGCAGGACAAAATAACCGCAAACAACTCCATATCTCCGCACAACGATAGTAATCACCTCCCGCGCATCCGCGCGGCCATGGACGAGCAGGTTGTGCCAGTCTTCCGGCGGGCGCACAAATCGTGCCGTGCGCTGGCCGTAAAGCGCGGCGCACGCCGGAATATCCTCGCGGCGGAAGGCGCCAATCTCAATGCCGGGCAGCCGCCATGCTTCCGCCTGCTCACGGTTAATGCGCGCCGTCCAATCGATTCCAACCGGCACGGCCCCCGCCTGCCGGTACAAGTCCCGATCGCCGGAAATGAGCATGAAATCCACGCCGTCTTCAAGGGCCTGTTGCCGTGCGGCGCTGAAAAGCCGCGTGGCAAGCCGCCGGCCGCGATACGCCTCATGGGTGCTCACGGCGCCAACACACGCCACGCGCACCGTGCAGCCGTCAATACACGCCCAGCGTTGAATCATGCCGAAATGGCTGACGACACGGCCCTTGTCCACGAAAACCAGGCAATTTCGGGCATTGTGCCCACCAAACAGCGCGGGGAAATGGCCGAACATTGCCCCTTCGCGGCCCTTCATGAACACGGTATCCACCAGCCGGGCCAACGACGGCAATTCATCCACGCGGATGGGACGGGGTCCTTCCAAGGCTGTTGCTCCTTCTTCTTTTCCGGCCAACGAAGCAATTCAGACCGGAATCCATCGTGTTTTGCTGAAGATATCAAAACCATTGCCATTCAAAAAAACATTCTGAACACAATGAACCCCGGCGCCGGAAGATGGAAAACCCGGGGCTTCGCTCAAGGCAAAACCCCGGGTTAAGGCTGTTGCGTACTTCTTATTTGTCGCCCACGCGTTCCGGAATGCGCATGCTGTAGAACGACCGGTACACGAACACGGCCGAACAGATGAAGAACAGCACCGCCGCCGTAAGACTGATGGAGCGGCTGAGTTCGATGGCAAGTTCGACGGCCAGAAGGCCGAACAGGGTCGTGAACTTGATGACCGGGTTCATGGCCACGGACGAGGTATCCTTGAAGGGGTCGCCGACCGTGTCACCGACGACACACGCATCGTGCAGTTCGGTGCCCTTGGCCTTGAGTTCGGTTTCCACGATTTTCTTGGCATTGTCCCATGCGCCGCCGGCGTTGGCCATGAAGATGGCCTCGTACAAGCCGAAAATGGCAATCGAAATCAGGTAGCCGATGAAGAAGTAATGGTTGAGACAGGCAAAGGCCAGGGTGCCGAAGAAGACGGCCAGGAAGATGTTGAACATGCCCTTCTGCGCGTACTGCGTGCAGATGGCCACGACTTTCTTGGAGTCTTCGACGGAAGCCTTTTCCCCACCGCCTTCCAGTTTGATGTTGCGCTTGATGAACTCGACGGCCTTGTAGGCGCCGGTGGCCACGGCCTGCGTCGCCGCGCCCGCAAACCAGAAGATCATCGCGCCACCCGTAATCAGGCCAAGCAGGAACATCGGATTCTGAATGGACAAACCGTGGGCCACGTCGGCATCGCCAAACCGGGCTTTCAGCAGTTGGATGATGGAGAAGATGAGTGTCGTCGCGCCCACCACCGCCGTACCGATCAACACCGGCTTGGCCGTGGCCTTGAAGGTGTTGCCGGCGCCGTCGTTTTCTTCCAGGAAATCCTTGCTTCGCTCGAAATCCGGCTTGAATCCGAAGGTCTTCTCGATGTCCTTGGAAATATTCGGGATGGTTTCAATGGTGGACAACTCATACACGGACTGGGCGTTGTCCGTCACCGGACCGTAGGAATCCACCGCGATGGTGACCGGTCCCATGCCCAGGAATCCGAACGCCACGAGACCGAACGCGAAGATGGCCGGCGCGGCCATGATCGAAGCCAGACCGAGCGTGCTGACGACGTATGCGATACCCATCAGCAACACAATGGCCATGCCCATCCAATAGGCGCTGAAATTGCCGGCCACGAAACCGCTGATGATATTGAGGCTCGCGCCGCCTTCGCGCGAAGCGGTCACGATTTCACGCACATGGCGCGAATTCACCGACGTGAACACCTTGACCAATTCGGGAATCAAGGCGCCCGCGATGGTGCCGCAGGTGATGATGGTGGAGAGTTTCCACCACAGCGTACCGTCGCCAAGATCCTTGATAAGGACAAACGAGAGCACATAGGTCATCGCGATGGAGATGAACGAGGTAAGCCACACCAGCGTGGTCAGCGGAATCTCGAAGTTGAACTTCTGCGCATGGCCGTACTTGGCCTTGGCCCACGCGTCGTTGATGAAGTACGACAGGCCGCTGGTCACAATCATGCCAACACGCATCACAAAAATCCACACAAGCAATTGGACCTGAACCGCCGCGCCCGTCACCGCCAGCAGAATGAAGGTGATGAGCGCCACCCCCGTGACCCCGTAGGTTTCGAATCCGTCCGCCGTCGGGCCGACCGAGTCGCCCGCGTTGTCGCCGGTGCAGTCCGCGATGACGCCCGGGTTGCGCGCATCGTCTTCCTTGATTTTGAAGACGATTTTCATGAGATCGGACCCGATATCGGCAATCTTCGTGAAGATGCCGCCCGCGATGCGCAACGCCGCCGCGCCCAGCGATTCGCCGATGGCGAAGCCGATGAAGCAGGGGCCTGCCCAGTCGCCGGGCACGAACAACAGGATGAATAGCATGATTACGAGTTCGACCGAGATCAGCAGCATGCCGATGCTCATGCCGGCCTGCAGCGGAATCGCCATCGTCGGGAACGGTTTCCCGCCGAGGCTGGCAAACGCCGTGCGCGAATTGGCCAGCGTGTTGATTCGGATGCCGAACCATGCCACGCCGTAGCTGCCCAGGATACCTACGATGCTGAAGAAGACAATCGTGACGACTTTGGCAATCGTGAAATGCAGCAGCATGCCGAAGTACACGACGATGATGACGGCGATGAACCCCCACAGCAGGGCAAGGAATTTGCCCTGGGTGATCAGATAGGTCTTGCAGGTTTCGTAGATGAGATCCGAAATCTCCAGCATCGCCTTGTGCACGGGAAGATTGCGAATCCGCACGAACTGCACCAGACCGAACAGCGAGCCTCCAACGCAGATGATCAATCCGAACAACAGCAGGTTGTGCCCGTTGATTCCGGCAAAACTCACGCTGGACAAATCGGGGATTACGAGATCCGCCTCGCTGGCACCCGCCGTGCCCGCGAACAACATCATCACAAGTGCGAGCGCGCACATCGCCGCCCGCTTGCCTGTCCGCTCCCTGCCTACAAACCGGGTCCGCGCCGAACGGACCGGCCGGCCGGCAGTAAGCAGTCCGTACAGACTGACGCCTACCACAAGTGCCAACATAAGGTCATTCTCCTCCTATTGCCATCGGGCTGTACCGCGCACCACACGCGGAACGACCACCTGGACCGCCATGACACCACCACGGATCCCTGTCCCCATGCACTGTTGCGAAGACACACCGCAACAACGCGGGAACTCCCAGGAACCCCATCGGAGCCGGATTCTCTCGCTCCATGATCGAATGGAATTATATATCCGGGAAAACACCTGATTCAAGAATCCGCCCAACCTTCGCATGGCGCGTGCCGCGTTCTTTTCCTCGAATCGTCTTTTTGTATTGTACGCTGCTTGATTCGCCCTTCCCGCCGGCGTAGAGTCTTCACGGCACGACGCGGGAAAATCATGGCCGCGGGAGAAGGGCATGCGTGATTCGAAAGAAACCGGCAGCACGTTGTACATGGCCGGCATCAGCGTGGTCGCGACGCTGGGCGGACTCCTCTTTGGCTACGACACGGCGGTCATCTCCGGCGCGATAGGCCCGCTCGCCGCACGGTTCGGCCTGGGTCCCGCGGCCACCGGCTGGGCGGCCGCCTCCGCCCTTGTCGGCTGCATTGTCGGCGTGGCCATGGCCGGCGAAATGGCCGACCGGCTTGGCCGCAAGCGCGCGCTGATCCTCGCGGCGGTGCTGTTTTTCGTGTCGGCGGTGGGCACCGCCTTGCCGCGAAACTTTACGGAATTCATCCTCTTCCGCATGATAGGCGGCGTCGGCGTCGGAATCGCCTCGATGACCTCGCCCATGTACATCGCGGAGGTCTCGCCGGCTCGAATCCGCGGGCGCATGGTTTCACTGAACCAACTGGCCATCGTGTTCGGCATGTTTGTCGTTTATTTCGTCAATTACTTCATTGCGCTCCAAGGCGATCAAACATGGAACGAGACCGTTGGTTGGCGGTGGATGTTTGGTTCGGAAGCCTTGCCGGCGTTGGCGCTTCTCGTGTTCATGCTTTTCGTGCCGGAGACCCCGCGTTTTCTCATGAAGCAGGGGGATCGGCGCGCCGCCTTGACTATTCTGGAGAGAATCGGAGGAAAAGAGTGCGCCCATGCCGAGATTGCCGAAATCGAGCGGACGCTCGAAATGGAAGGCGGTTCGTGGCGGGAAATGTTCCGGCCGGGCATCCGCGGCATCGTGCTCGCGGGAGTCGTCCTGGCTGTGTTGCAACAGGTTACGGGCATCAACGTGTTTCTGTATTTCGCTCCCGAGATTTTCAAGAAACTCGGAACCGGCACGGATTCCGCCCTCCTGCAAACGATCGTGGTCGGTTTTGTGAACATGCTCTTCACGCTCGTGGCCATTTACACGGTGGACAAGACCGGACGGAAGCCGCTCATGCTTATCGGCTTTTCGGGCATGGGACTTTCGCTCTTTGCCATGGGATTTTTGGCGTACATCCAAAAGGTGGAGGCATGGATGCTGGTTTTCGTGCTGGGCTATATTGCTTGTTTCGCCTTGTCGGTCGGGCCGGTCACGTGGGTCATCCTGTCCGAAATCTTCCCGACAAAAATACGCGGGCGGGCCATGTCCGTTGCGACATTCTGCCTGTGGAGCGCCAATTACGTGGTTTCGCAGACCTACCCAATGATGGCGGAAAACAAACACCTCGATGCGGCCTTCCACGGCGGATTCCCGTTCTGGATTTACGGCGCGTTTTGCGTGGTGTCCATTCTCTTCGTCCTCCGGGCGGTTCCGGAAACGAAAGGCAAGTCATTGGAAGAAATCGAACGAATGTGGATTGGCGACGGCATCCGACCCTAAGTTTGCGAAATGCCTAAAAGCGCATCCGGCCGTAATGCCGTCAACGGTGTCATCGCCCTCATGGTCGTCATCGGAGACACCAAAGGTCATAGGGAGGCTTTGCCAACATGCAATCGCTTGAACGGCTGAACGCCACGCTGAACCATCAACAGCCGGACTGTGTGTGCGTGGATTTCGGATCCACGGCCGTAACCGGAATCGCGGCATCCGCCGTCGCAAAACTGCGCAAGGCCTTGCTGGGCCGGGATTCACCGCCCGTCAAAGTCATTGAACCGTACCAGATGCTGGGCGAAGTGGACGACGCCCTCATGGACGCGCTGGGCGTTGACGTGGCGCCGGTAATGCCCCGCAAAACCCTTTTCGGCTTTGAAAACAAGGACTGGAAACCGTTCAGGCTATTCGATGGCACGGAGGTGCTCGTACCGGGAAACTTCAACGTGACACCGGACGGCGCGGGCGGTTGGTATCTCTATCCGGAAGGCGACACCAGCGTTCCGCCGAGCGGACACATGCCGCATGGGGGCTATTATTTCGACGCCATGAACCGGCAAGGCCCCATTCACGAAAATCGGCTGGATCCCCGTGAGAACCTGGAGGAATTCGCCCCGCTTTCACAGGAAGACATCGTCCATTTCGCCGCGCAGGCCACGAGGGCCGCGGAAAAGGGGAAAGGCGCGATATTGACCTGTCCGGGAACGGGTTTCGGCGACATTGCACTGGTTCCGGCCATGTGGATGAAGCATCCGCGCGGCATCCGGGGCGTCGAGGAATGGTACATGGCGACACTCGCGCATCGCGACTATGTGTACGAAGTGTTCGAGCGTCAATGCGCCATTGCGCTCGAAAACCTGGCCCGGCTGGCTGCGGCGCTGGGCGACACGGTGCAGGCGGCCTTTGTCACGGGGACCGACTTCGGCACGCAACAGGGGTTGTTCATCGCCCGTGAGACCTACCGCGACCTGTATCGGCCTTTTCACAGGGCCATCAACGATTTCATCCACTCGCGCACGAACTGGAAGTCGTTCATTCACTCTTGCGGAAGCGTTGTCGAATTGATACCGGATTTCATCGAGGCGGGTTTCGACATTCTGAATCCGGTGCAGTGTTCGGCGGCGGGCATGGACGCCCGGACGTTGAAACGGGAGTACGGCAAGGATCTTGTCTTTTGGGGAGGCGGCGTGGACACCCAGAAGACCATGCCGTTTGGGTCGCCCGAACAAGTGTACAAGGAAGTTCGGGAACGTATCGCGATATTCAACGAGGGCGGCGGTTTCGTGTTCAACGCCGTTCACAATCTGCAGGCCACGCTGCCCGAAGAGAACATCCTAGCCATGGCGCAGGCCGTCAGGGACAGCCGCTCGCAAGAGTAGCGGGAAACGAAAAAGAGAGGAAACAGATCATGAAAGACCGATTCGCCCATTGCGCAACCCTTCTCGCTTTGGCATGTTTGATCATGCCGATGGCCGGCGCCGCCGAGTTTCATGTTTCCCCGCAAGGCGACGATGCCAACGACGGTTCGCCCGCCCGGATGCTGAAGACGATCGCCGCCGCGGCCCGCTTGGCGCAGCCCGGTGACGTCATCACGGTTCACGAGGGCGTGTATCGTGAATCCGTTGCGCCTCCGCGTGGCGGGGAATCCGACGAAAAGCGGATCGTCTACCAAGCGGCTCCGGGGGAACATGTCGAGATCAAGGGTTCCGAAGTCATTAGGGGCTGGGAAAAGGTGCAACACGACACGTGGAAGGTCGTTCTGCCCAATACGTTTTTCGGCAAGTACAATCCCTATGGCGAACGCATCCGGGGCGATTGGTTCAATCCCAAGGGACGGAACCATCACACCGGGGCCGTTTATCTGGACGGGCACTGGCTGGTCGAGGCGGCCAACCGGGACGAAGTCATGGCGCCCGCGGGCACGGTTCCTTCCTGGTTCGGCCAGGACGGGCATGGGTACTTGCTGAATGTGGCATGGATGAGGCCCCTGAATCGCGCGGCGGACACCCCCCGCATCGAAGCCACGCATTTCACGGCGAAGAACGGCACGGCCAATGCCGAATGCTCGGAAGGCGGACAATGCATTGGATTTATTTTGAACGGCCACTGGGTCAAGTACGAGGACGTTGATTTCAGGGAAAATACCGAGGAACTGGAGATCCGCGCCGCTGCGGCAAGCAATGGCGGGAACATCGAAATCCGCCTGGATGCGCCGGATGGCGATCTAGTGGGAACGTGTCCGATCCCCTTTACAGGCGGATGGCAATCCTGGGCCAGTTTCAAGGCCGCCATCAAGCCGGTAAGCGGAAAGCGGACCTTGTGCCTTGTCTTCAAGTCCCGCAACTCAAGTCCAGTACAGGAAGATATCCGCTTGTGGTATGCCGAGGCAGGCGAAACCCATACGACGATATGGGCGCAATTCAAAGGAATAAACCCCAATGAGCGCCTTGTCGAAATCAATGTGCGTAAAACCATCTTCTATCCCGAAAAACCGTTTGTAAACTACATTACCGTCAGAGGCTTCTTCATCCGCCATGCCGCCACGCAATGGGCGCCCCCGACGGCGGAACAGACCGGCGCAATCGGCGTCCATTGGAGCAAGGGCTGGATTATCGAAAACAACGACATCCGCTACTCGGTCTGTACCGGCATCTCGCTGGGGAAATACGGCGATCAATGGGACAACACTTCCGCCGACACCGCCGAAGGATACGTCAAGACTATCGAGCGCGCCTTGGAAAACGGATGGAACAAGGAAACCATCGGCGGGCACATCGTCCGTGGAAACACCATCGCCCATTGCGAACAGGCGGGTATCGTCGGCAGCATGGGCGCCGCCTTCAGCACCGTCACCGGAAACACCATTCACGACATTCACGTCCGGCAATTGTTTACCGGCGCGGAAATGGCGGGCATCAAGTTTCATGGCGCCATTGACACCGTTATCGCCGGCAATCACATTTACCGTTGCGTCATGGGACTTTGGCTGGACTGGATGGCCCAAGGCGCTCGGGTGTCGCGAAACCTGTTTCACGACAACGCGCACCAGGATCTGTTCGTTGAAGTCAATCACGGACCGTTTCTCGTGGACAACAACCTGTTCCTGTCGAAAAAAGCCGTGCTTTCCATTTCGCAGGGCGGCGCCTATGCCCACAACCTGATTGCCGGCAACATCCACCTGCTGGGCTTCGACGGACGGATGACCCCGTTCCACAAGGCCCATTCCACCGAACTCGCGGGCATGCACAACAATCCGATCGGCGATGACCGCCTCGTCAACAATCTGTTCGCGCGATGCGGCGGATTGAAGGATTACGACAAGGCGGCGCTTCCGGTGATTATGAAGGGCAATGTCTACCTGAACGATTCCAAGCCGCCGAAGCATGAAACGGATCCCCTGCTGGACCCAGGGCACGGAGCGGAATTCACGCTGTCCGAACGGGCGGACGGCTTCTATCTCGAAGGCATGTTCGATACGGCATGGGTAGCCGAACGGACACGGCCGATCGTCACCACGGATCTACTCGGTAAGGCAAGCATTCCCGGCCTCCCCTACGAAAACCGGGATGGATCGCCAATCCGTATCGGAACGGATTACTTCGGAAACCAGCGAAATGAATACCATCCCTTCCCTGGCCCCTTTGAAGTGTCACAAGGTGGAAAAACGACGATCAAAATATGGCCGGTCGCTCCAGTGGACCCGATTCCTTCCGCAAACCTCCGGTAAACGAAGGTCCCCGGCTGAAAACAACCGCAAAGGCAAGGCTTTCAAGGCATACGACAGCATCCTCGCGGAATAAGTCCCTTATGATCCCCTGCCCCCATTCAGTACAACGACATGTAACGCCGAATTCCGATTCGGCTGAACGTGCCCGTGCCGAATTGGAATGATTGCCGTGCTCTTTTCGGGCATCCGGTCGAGGGCGCGATTCGGGAAGGATTTGTCGTCGAAAACCAGTTGGCGGTTGCCCCTGGCCGCGCCCATGCAAGTTTCTATCGGACGGCGGCGGGCGCGGAAATTGATTTGCTACTGGAACTGCCGGGAAACGGTCTCTGGGCCAAAAAAATCAAACGGGTTCTTCTCCCAAGCGTGAAAAGGGGTTCCATCATGCACGGGAAGATCTGAAAACGGACAGGTCTTTCGTCGAATATTCCTGCCAAAACCGCTATCGGATCGCATCCGGAGTGGAAGCCATCGGTCTCAGTGACTTGGTCCAGGAATTGGACCGGTTGTTTTGACCTCGGCCGCGCTATTCCGGACAATACACAGGAACCCGCGCAGCGTTTGATGCCCGAATTCAGCCGGCGGATTGTTCCTCAATGAATCCGTGGTACCGTCCCATCCAGTATGGAAGCAGGTAAGCGGCGCCGTCGTCTTCGTGGCGACCGTCGCCGGGATAGTCGGGGATATACGGATCGGCATTCCACTTGGCGAACTCGCGTTCGTCGGCGGGCAGAACCCGTGTGAGCACCTGTTGTCCGAACCGGTTCGGCAACGGGGAAAAGGACACGTCGGCCCGGTGGCTGTTCATCATGTCCCAATGACGGCGGTCCGCCGGAATTTGCCGCAGATTTTCGACGGCGCCTTCGATGTCCGCGCCTTGGGGATCCACGGTGGCATAGACAAACGTGTAAAAACTGGGCTGTTCGCACTGGACAATCTGGATGTGCCGCTGAACGCCCATGCACAAGGCCCGGCGCACCTTGGGATCCTTTTCGAGTTGAAGGATGGGATACCACGCCACGAATGCCAGTTGATCGTCACTGTGATTGACGCTGTCCGGAAAGGTCTTCTTGGTCAACAGCACATTCGCCAGATAATGGTGATCCACGATGAGCGATCGGTAATGATCCTCGTATTTGCGGTCGCCGGTCATGTAATGCGCGACTTTCAGAAACGACAGCATCTGCAGGCTGTTCAGGCCCGCTTCCACATATTCGAACAGGCTGTCGTTCAACGTTTTCGGATCCCAGAATCCCCAGCGGGTCCGCTTGCCGTTCCAGTCAATGAGCCGGTAGCCGTTGTCCACGATGTAGTCGGTCAATGCCCGAACGTGGCGGACGGCCGTTTCCCTCTCCTCGGGGTCGTGCCGCGCGATGTGCTCGAAATAGGTGTAGAACGCGAGATAATGCCCGTCAATTTCGTCGCTCGACGTGTCGCTTTTCCAGTACATCGCGTCATCCGGCGTGGGCCGCCATTGCGGGCCTTTGAGTTTGCCCTCGGCCGCAGGCAACATGCTGCGCGCCACAAGGCCCGGCGTGCCCGACGCGTCTTGAAGCATATAAAGCGCCTTCATGCCCGTTTGCGCCGACGCCCGCGCCGATTCGTCTTTCGTCGCCCCGTAACACAATGACATGGCCGCGACATGGTAGGCGGTCCACAGGCCGTCGTTGTCATTGTCGCCGATGGTATGCGAGGTTGGGTTTTCCGCGTTGTCGAGCATGCACTCCGCGACGAGTCCCAGGCGGCGATGGCGCTCGTTGATCCGCTTCTCGATGGTTTCGGCCTTTTCGAGCAACGTCGTCTGAACCGTGTCAATACGGCCCAATCCGGCGTCCGTCAGGAAATACGCGGGCGTTCCAGACGGATGCACCGCAACGGCCTTCACCCGATTACCGGGCAGATATCGTTTCCCGGCCCGGTAAAACCATTGCCGCCCTTCCTCATAAGGTTTGTAAAAGACGGCGCCATGATCCGTTCCAATCCAGAGGCAATCGCGCGAATCCACGGCGATCGCCGTCACATTTTCACAGGGCAGGCCATCCCGTCCGCGAATCGTAGTCCATTCGCCATCCGGCGTCCGGCGGCCAAGACCGGCGGGTGTCCCGGCCCACAACGTCCCGCGCGAATCCACCGCAAGCGACGTGATCCGCGTGGCCGGCGGACCGTCAACGCCGTAGGATTCATGACGTTTCGCCGGTTGGGAAGCCGTTTCCTGCACATAAAGCCCAGCGTCGGTGGCGTGATAAACGCCTTCCCCGACTTTCACCGAGGCATTGACGGCCATTTCCAAACCGGATATCCGCGCACGTTCCGTTATCGCTTCCAATTTACCTTGTTCGCCAAAGCGTATCCCGACGGCCTTTTCGGACAATATTTCCGAGCATGCCCCCCGGACATGCACAAAGAAGGGCGCCACCTGAACCGGTAACGTCCGCTTGCCCAACGTCGGCATAAACGGA
This sequence comes from Candidatus Hydrogenedentota bacterium, assembly GCA_035450225.1. Lineage (NCBI taxonomy): Bacteria > Pseudomonadati > Candidatus Hydrogenedentota > Candidatus Hydrogenedentota bacterium. The sequence continues at coordinate 20,256 of DAOTMJ010000015.1, read as the reverse complement.
TGCACGATATTCGGCAGCCGGAATCCCTCGGGCAGCCAAGATCCGCGGGCATCATCTTCCGGGGCATTCAACAGATGCAGGGCCGCTGCGCCCAATACAACCAAAGAAGAAAGCATGATCCGTAACTCCTGTCAGTTGGGTCGAAGGACAAAAAAACGGCCATTATTTTCGGGTTGTTCCGCCTGTTTTTCTTGAGAGTACCGTGTTCTCGGAGTCGTGAAGGCCTCGGAATGTAACGCCGATTTCCAAATCGGCTTACTGAAAAACGACATGCCGATTTGGAAATCGGCGCTACAAGGCGGCCATTTTTAATTTCACCGCAAGATCTCGTTGCCTGATCAGACATGAAATTGCCCGAAAATGCCAATCTTCGTGGAACTTCTCATCCTTAAGTCGCAAGAACTCGGTACTCTCAAAGTTCTTATGTCAATTCGCAATAGAATAGGACTTGGCTCCTTCCCGCACGGTTTCAAGCAAGCCCCTGAGGTTGCGGCGGATAGTCCGCGCTGTTGTTCCCGCGTAAATCGTGGGCGAACACGCCCCAGCAGGCGGCCATAATCGCGATGTATACATGCCCATTCGGATAAGTCAGCCTCGGCATGGCCAGCGACGCGACGAGTTGACCGCCGAACGAGGCGGCAAGGCCGATCAACAAGTAACGATCAACCGGGTTCCGTGCATGGGCAATGAGCGACACGCCGCGCCCGTACAAGCCGGCCAGTGCAGCCGCGGCCATGGAAAATCCGATGATCCCCCCTTTCGACAGGAAGTAGATCCAGACGTTATGGACGGTTTGATACTCCGCCTGGCCGTAGGCCAACGTGCTGGTCTTGGAAACGAAGCCCATCGCCTCGAAGGTACTCCCCATGCCGGCCCCCAGCAGGGGATATTGCAAAAAGAGGCTCCACGCGCCCCTGATTTCCTCGAAACGGCCGCGAATGGATTCGCCCAAAACCGGCACAATACCGGCCAGGAAGGTATAAAGCGCCGCCGCCGAAAACAGCGCCGCCGTTACCCCGCCGATAATCGCAACGGCCAGGACGCTTCTCCTCGCCGCGCGCGACGGAATCAGGAAATAACCGGCCAAGACGAGCGACAACAACACCGTTACATAGGCCGTTCGCATCATCCCGATGCCAATGGCCGCCCCGAACAGTCCCATGCCCAGCGCACAGCCAATCCGCTGAAGCCGCGACAGCGCCGGACAGAAGAATAGCGCCGCCAGAACCGTCAGCAGGATCTCGAACATCATATGGCCGTTCGGGCGCACAGATTGGAGAAGCAACGGGCCGATTTGGCGCGGCACATATTCGCCGAACGCGTTTTGTGTATTGATGACGCTGCCCGTCGCCAACGTGTAAAGAAAAAACAGGATCGCGAGACCGGCAATCGCCCCGCCCAGCGTGAACAGAAACCAAAATCCATGGTAGAGCGTCCGCTTGTCCCGCACGAGTCCCGCAAAGGCCACATAGGAAGCGAGAAACACGGGATAACGGCATTCGGAAATCCAGCGGTGCAGATCGGTTTCCCTCAACAGCCCGCACACCGCAATCTCGACGAAAAAAGCGCCGTAGAGCAGCATGGGAATATCGGCCAGGTCGTGTCGCCACGACGCTTTTCGCTGCAACAGTTTCGCGCCCCAATGAAACAGCAGCATGAACAGCAGCACTTCGCGAGGATGCCATTCAATACCGCCGAACTGTTTCGTGGCCACCGACCGGAACTGGTGCGAGGCCGCCATATACCCCAGAAAAAGCGCCAGCGGAAAACGCGACGGCCCGAAAGCGAACAACAGGCCGAACAGGATCGCAAAGGCCGCCGCTGCGCCCATCATCGCGCCGCGCGCATAAACGAAATACGCGGCCAAGAGTGCGATGGCGGCCTCTTCGGCAATCAACAACACCCGCGATTTGGGGAAGATCGCCGCCTGGACGATCCGCTCGAAATGATCACGGGCCACGCGCAACGGCCCACGGCCGATCTTCGGCCCGACAAGGGTTTCATCCGCCATCCGCAATTCCTGCTCCTTGACGGCAGTCTAGCCAACGCGACAGGCAACAGTCCAACCGGCCACAAGACTTGGGCCATTTCCTCAAGTGTGTTCATGACTGTGCCAAATTCTCAGATTCTCGGCGAAAGGGCTCGATTCGCGGGGTCCGGGAGAGGGGTCTCCCGCCCGGGATGACGCGAGAAACTCAGAGGGAAAGATAGAATGGTGGAGGAAACGCAACCGAGCGCATGAAGTCTCCAACACGAAGCCGCAGAGACTGCTTTCATGCACCTTGACTTGAATCCTGAACGCAGACTTCCCGCATTGCACGCCTCAAAACATGACGTCCATCTTATCCAGAAAACGGCAACTCGCCCGTGACAAGCCTATTGGCGGCCATGAAATCCTGTGGCGATGTAAACGCATTAAGGAACAGAGGCTTCCCGCTGAACGCCAGCGGCGAGACGGGGCCTACCGCCATGAACGGGAACTCCTGAAGGCTTCGAGCAGGGAAGCTTTGCGGATCACGAAACGACTGGTAAAGTTCCAGCGAGCGTTTATCGCCGCCAACGAACTCGCGTAGTCGGTCAAACTCGGATCCCATGGCGAGTCCGAATCCAAACGCAAGTATGCGCAGCTGCTGAAGGATCTCTGAGTCAAGCCCGCCAAGAGTCTGACTGATAAAGAACCAGCCCAGCCCGTATTTTCGAGTCTCCCGTACCGCACGCCGAAGAAGCACGCGCAGGCGTTCAGCCTCGGTGTCTTGCTCGAGTCGACCGCTTGGAGCATGCCTGTGGGCCTCGTCAAGAAGGACGAGGACGTTCGCGCTTTGGCGAGTCGAAAGGCTGGATGTCGACTGAACGATCAGAACATTCAGTAGCTTTCCCAACAACCGTCGCTCAAGCTCTTCTGTCCAGAAACGGTTCTGATTACCTCTTGCCGACAAGTCAATGACAACAACGGGCCGTGCCTCGGTCGCATTGGCCGTACCCATCAGGTCAGCCACAATCCCATACAGGCGCCGTCTACCTGGACCTGCAGCGAAGAGATTGCACAGCGGGACCCACTTGTCATTGAACACTTCGTTCAAACGATTGGCCAAGATGTCTTGGACTCGATTCTGAAGGCGTGTGCGCGGGTCGCGGCTTGGGAAGATGTACTGAATGTTCTGCGGATCGATAATGGCATTGAGCGCCGCTCGTAAGGCATCAAGACTTCCCAAGTTGGAAATCTGGAACTGCTGCCGTCCTCCTTGCGTGGCACGCTCAAGGGCGTTTCGGACAACTTCTGCCGCCCGAACCGTGTTGCTTGAATGCGTGATTGTGAGTTCCTCACAGAAGCCAAGTGTGACCAGCATCTCTTCAAAGGTCGTCCAGTCATCCAGCTGGATGTCGGCGATTCGGTAAACGTTAATAGCCCTGCCTTGTTCTCGGATGATTGCGTCCAGAGGAAGTCCTTGGTTGCCCACGCGAGATCCCGAGAGTTCCAGAGTAAACTCACCTTGCGGATCAATGACCAAGATGCCAAGGCTTGGGTGTCTGGCGTAGGCACAGAGCATCATTTTTGCCAAGCCTGATTTGCCAGACCCAGTCTTTCCGAAGACGCCGATATGATAAGCCTCTCCAGCGCCGCCAGGTCCCTGATCGTTGCTTCCAAAATGCTTAAACCACATTGGGAAAAGGATTTCGTTGGCATACGCCTGGCCCAAGTAGAAAATCTCTGACTGGTAAGACTGTAACAGGCGGTCCAACAGCGGTTGGTCAATTCGAGACACTCTGGTGCCCGTGGCCGGAACCATGCCGAGAACTTCTGGTTCGAAACCATTGGCTGTCTGCTTGAAAGTCGCCCCCACGACCAAGTCTGCGATCCGCGTATCCTGCCGGTTGGTGATCGGGGGAATCTCCCCCGTGCGCTTCACGAGATTTCGGAAGACGGAGTCCTCATGCCATCGATTCCTCAATTCAATTCCGACAATCTGGCCCACCGAGGTTATCGGGTTGCCGTTCTGGACAGCCTGAAACGCGGTTAGAGCGCCCACAAGGCGTTCCTCGGTTGCTTCCTGCAGAAGGTCCAAGGTAAGTTCGGTGTTTGTTGACGGGCTACCAACCACGGCAACGTCCTGGTTGCGATTTTCAGAAGTCATACGCCTCCTCGTCCTCCTTCGGTTCGGTAGTTCTGCAGAAAGAGCAACGTGTCTTCCACGTTGGGGCTGTCCCCCGCGACATGCTGCGCAACTGTCTGTTCAATTACGGCCACCCCAGAGCCAAGGCTCTTGACCATTCTGTCTGCCAGGAAAAGTGGATACGGCTCGATCACCGCCGGCGTGAAAAACTGCCTCATGATCCCTTCAAGTACCAAGGACAGACGGGCACTACTCGACGCAATGGCCGTTGACATTTCCAGACGCAATGCCGGAAGCCAGCCATACGGCCTGAAGTAGATCACGCGAAGAGCGCCCAGAGCCGCAACGATGTCCTCCATCTCTGGGCGCGGGCAGAACTTCTCCGGCAAGTGATCGACACGCATACTATCGGGTTGGTCATCAGTGTGAATCGGTAAAGGCAATGTGTATTCGCCAGGGTTAAGGATCATCGTGGCGAGAGCCTTTCCGTCAACTGAAACCGGCGTAGTAATCCTGTTGTCATGAAGCAACTCGTTGCGAGAGGTGAACTTCGGAACGGCCACTGTCCGCTCACTTCGAAGCAAACGCCGGACTTGGCCAAGAACCCCTCCTTCCCAGCGGCGCAGGAATTCATCTGCCAACGCCGGCGCGCAATCGCCGACTTTGGTCAACCCCTGATTCAGATAGATGATCAATGAGGAGAACGAGCCGTCCAGCAGGACGAGATCATGAGGCGCTTGTTCGGCCAACGCCATTTCCATCGACACCATCATCCCGCGCAAGACGCCAACCGTGTCCACACAATGCGGGAGACCATGGACCCACATCTCATGGTAGGGCTCCGGCCAGTGACGTTTTGCTTCCTTCGAAGTTCCTTCCACGGCCACAGCAGCGGCGGCACACAGGTCAAGGGATGTTAGGCGATGAATCTGGTAGGAACCATCAATCCCCACCACGGAGGGTTCCCGCGAGACATCCAAGTCCGCCTTTCTCCGAATGAGGCCGCATGCAGCGGCCTCTTGGCACATTCTAGCCTTGGCTGCACGCAACGCCGCCAAGTCCGAAGATACACTTTCCGCCACGGGTATGGCGGCCGCCAAGAGGTCGCGGACCAGTGCGTCTGGCAAATCAGCAAAGGTATCCATGCGTCTTCTCTTGCATCACCCCCTCAAGGCCAAAGCCTGTATTGTTCCCTGTCAAATTCACGATACTCGGGGATACGCTCCGCCCTCGGAATCAGCCATCGCTTCAGGAACATCTCCGTAAGCGTTGCCGCTGGCCAATCATAGAAGACCGGACGCGAGACATCGCCGCACAGGAAACGCAGCGTATCCCGTCCAAGCGGGGCTACGAAGACTTCCCTCCGAATGCCGTGATATATCCAATCTGCGGAGAGATCGAGGGATGACAGGCACTTCCTGATTACCTCCCTTCGGTTACGAAACCCTTCGCCCCAGTCCGAGTGCTTTGCGGTGGCATCGCAGTTAGTCTCCACATACGTGCGCATGGATCCGTAGACGCCGTTCGAAAAATGAAAGTCGCCAGACCCTTGAGTAAAACCAACGCTGCTCCAGTAGGCATGATCGCCAATGCGAAGTCGGTTGTAGATGGAGGAGCGTCCTAACGCGGACGTGGTCGTAAGCAAGGCAAGATACGGCTTCCGTACTTCCTTGCGGATCAGGGACTCCTGACCGGAGTACTTGGCGCGAAAAGCCTTTCGCACCTCGTTGCTGCACGCCAACATAGCGACTAGTTTGCCACAGATCAGACTGGAATACGGCGGAACGGCGCCGAGAGCATAGGCGTCCATCACATGATAGAGGTTCTCCCGTTTCGCTGCGCTGTCCCAGCCAATCCAAGTATCTCGTGCCTTCAGCGCAAAGACGGGGTCGCCCAGACCGAGCACTCCTATCAGCTTATTGTTGCTCTCGTCGAGAACGAGAAAGCGTAGCCGCCTACCGTACCCGGATGAGACCGGGATACTCCAATGCAGGCAGGCGTAGCGGAACAGAAGTTCATATTCCGAATCAGGTTTGACGAGAACTATCTTGGGGTGAACGGAGTGCGGCGTCACCTCGCTTCCGTTGGCTATGTATTGGATGAGGTCCGCTTCATGCCGTTTGAGCCCCTTGGAGGCGACTTCACGCTTCTTAGCAACGGCCAACTCGTTCATCTTCCGAAAGACGTCCTTCGTGGGATTCTTCGGTAGCGAGACGACACCTTTCCTGATGCGGAATCCTTGCCGCTTCAGGGCCGTTACTATGGCCTGCTTCAGTTCCTCTGGCTCAACGATATCCATGCATCACTCAATCAAATCGCTTTCGCGTAGGGGTTCCAGCACGCCGTTCTGGAGCTTGCTCTTGTCGAATCCCTCTGGAGACTCAGCGTGGACGGTCACTTTCACTGTCCCGGCCATATCCGCCAAATTCGCCATGGCGTTCCAGGCCGTGAACAACGCATTCCGGTCTGCGGAAAACGAAATGTCAACAGTTCTTTGCGCGGCCCCGCCAGAAGGAGTGGTTTCTGTTGGCGTCTCTGCTGCCTTTGGCGTCCCGCTGTAGCCCTCGGTCGAAGGCGGATAGGGAGTCGTCGTTGTGGTCGTTCCGTCCGGCTGCGAAGGTGGGGCAACGGGTTGGGCTTGTGGAATGGCCGCTGGCAGCATGATGAACCCGGAATCCAAGTCGATCTCATCATCAGCCACTGTCGCGCCGAAGCGCAACTTGTCCAGGGCCACCTGGAACTTGCCGTCACCGCCGAGCACGGGTGTCGCGCCGGAGCAGTACCCGAAGATACTCTCGCGGATGCCGCGCGCGACGGATTTCTGGACGACCGCCTTCGAGGTCAGGCGCGTGAAACCGAGGAACGAGTAGAAACCCTCGACCACTTCGCCGACCTTGACGCCCATTCGCGGCGGCGTCCCCTCGCCGAGTTTGAACAGGTCCACGATCTTTGTAGGCGCCAGAGTGCTAAAGACGCGCGGTTGCACCTGGGTAATCAACTCGAGTATCCGCGCGTGAATGGCTGCCTCTTTGTGATCGTTCAGCGTCGTTTGCAGCGGGCGTCCTCCGACCGCGACCGTCTCTACCACGATACTGCCGGATTCCGCGCGCGGCAGCCACACCTCGACGTAGAGATTGAGGAACGCCGATTCAGCGGCGGCCCTCTCGGTAGCCTCACGCTCCTTCAACTGGCTCTTCTGTTCATCTGTGAGGTTGAGTTGTTTGCCCTTGGTGCGCACTTGTTCGATGGCGAGAAGATACCGGACAGATCGTCGCAGGATTTCGATCTGGTCTTCCGAGGGGATGGCCAACCCCAGGCCGTTGCGGAACCGGCGGGGCCGGTCGCCATACCGCTCGAAGAACTCGCACGCATTGGCTTCCTGGTCTTTCTTGGACGGCCCCACGAACTCCAGCGGCATATATGCGACCAGGAATCGCGCGTCGTCGTGTGGAACCTCCGTGGTCTTATCCGGCCATACGATGGCCTCATGATGCCCGGCCAGGCGCGCCTCAAGCATCTCTTTAATCTTGCTGCGAACACGGCCCTCGTCGCGGGCCACGGAGTCGGCCTCCTGCTCGACCAGGAGCGTCACGTTCGGGTCCTTCTTGAAGCAGTAGCGGACGCCGTCGAAATGGAGGTACAGGCACTGCTCCTTGAGCTCCTTCAGACAGGCCAACGCCGTCGTGCTGTCCAGGTCCGGCCCGACGCACACCGCAAGCAGTTCCTGCTCGTTGATACCAGGCGGCAGCGTCTGACCGTCACCTTCGCGTTTCAGACCCCCGAAGGAATACATCAAAATCGCCGTGGCCAGTCGCGTTGCAGGACGCCGTGCGGCTTCGGCGGGGTTTTCCTTGGCGCGCCGGTCGTCAATCCGTTTCGCGCGCGCGTTCGCGCCGACAAGGTCGTGCTCGAGTACCGCCTGAAAATCCGACTGCTGGCCAACCTCTTTGAAGAAGGCCAGCCGGACCTCCGCGTCGTGCATCGGCACGTCGCCCGGTCCCAAGACAATCCGGCTTCTGGCCTCGCGGTGGCAGGCTCGCAGGCAGGACGCCAAAAACCGCAACGCCCCCCGCGTCCGTTGGAAGTCCGGTATGGCCGCCCAACGCTCGCGCATCAGGTCTATCAAGGCCGGATGGAATGGATATGCCGCGCGCACGCGGTCCCGGAGCACCAAGCCTTCCTCTTCGGCCTGCTTCGCCTCAGCAGCGCTTTGCGCGTAGGCTTTGCGCATCTGCGTGAAGATGTCCTGGTACGCTGTGGCCGCGGGCGAGGCATCCTCCGGCGCGGGCATCTTGGCCAACAGCCGCCGCTGGATGACGGACATCACCTCATTGCCTTCGACCGGCTCACGGCGCTGGTCCTTGCGTGCGGCCAGATGGTCCACCGTCTGCAGCAGATTGACGTATTCCAGCGATTCGCGCTTGCTCGATTGCAGCGTGAACACCAGCGCTGTCGTCTTCGTGTTACTCACGGCCACGGTCAGCCGCTGGAGGAAGTTCAGTGTCTCATCCCGCAGCGTCGTCTTCTCGACCTTCACACCGCCTGCGCTGATCAGGTAATTCAAGACCTCATCCAGCAGGATGAGGTTCGGTCCCGTTTCGAAAAGCCTCAGCAGTTCATCGTTGCCGGGGGCGACGCGCGCCTGGTCCTGGTCCCGCAGCAGGGCGTACCCTTCAGGGCCGCCCAGGCACCACGCGATCCAGCCCCACATCGTCCGGGCGTGGTCTTTGGTACCGGGTAATTTCTTGCCATTCACGGCATCGAAGAATTGGCCGTCAAAGACCGCCACTCGCGCCTCTGGAGGACACGGCAAGTCCTTGCCTTCGGGGATTGCGTCCAGCGCGTCGCGGTGCTTTGCCGCGTGAAAGAGGGCCGCCAAGGTATGCGATTTACCTCCACCGAACGGTGTGATCAGCTTTAGTACCCGGCTGCCCGCGCCGCCGCCCATCCTCGACAAGACATCCTTCAGCAATGACTTCAAGCCCGTCGTAAGGTAGGACGCTCGGAAGAAATGCTCCGGGTCGCGGTACACCACGGGCACATTCGGATTGCCATCCGCCAATGGCCCAAGGTCCAGCGCAAAGACATCCTCCGAGAAGTCGTCGGATAGCACATCCGCGTGCAACGATACGACCTCGATCCAAGGCTTCAATGTGGCCACAATATCCCTCCGATCATATGTCCCCGTTGGGGACATGGCCTGAGAACGTGTCCTTTCTTTCTCAAAACGGGGACACGTCCTTTTCAATATTTTGCCGAGACGCGCGGCTTAGCGTTCTTCCCTCTCGGCGGGTGTTCCAGCGCCTTCCCCGTAGCGGCCCGGCGCCTCGCTCGCCATTGTCGCATGATCCGGCGAAGTATACGGCGCGGGCGCGATGGTTCGATCTTTGAGCCGCTCCCAAAGCGGATCACCCCTGAGGGACTCGAGGATATATTGATTGCGCTCCGCCCAGGAAAGCCCTTCCGTTTCCTGGTCAATCTCGATTCTACGCCGGCGCATGAAGCCGACCGCGTCAAAGCTCTTTTCCATAGTCCAATACCTCCAAAGGCGTCCTTATGTCGGGCGTACGGTACCCCGATATCAGATTTACCACTTGAAACTGACGAATGCGGCCAACGTTCACAATGTGTTTGAAATTCCAACTTACAAGTATATCCGCATTAGCAATGGTTGCCAAGGCGACGTGATTTGCATCGGCTCGTGAACCGGGTCCGACTACACCGTGCCGGAGATACTCTTCCGCCAGTTCTGAGGCCTCGGTCGAAGCAGGAACTCGCACAACAAGACTCGTCGGTATTTCATCAATCCTCTTTCGCACCCGTTCCGGGGCTGGCTCGAGCTCCTTTAAGGTCAGATCGGACAGCGCCATTTCATAGCGGCCTTCCTGAAAGCATCGCCACAATGCCAGGCTTCCCTCCGCGAATTCTTCATCCTCACAACCACCGACCACGGAGGCGTCCACATAGATCAGCAGGCGTTTCATTGATGATCTCCTTCAAGATCCAGTTGTTCTTGCGCCTTCCGGCGATCTTCCCGTTGGGTCGGGGCGAGTTCTGCATCCTCGATTACGCTGCGCCAGTTGGCGGTGAGCTTGGCGAGCGCGGCGAGTTCCGCCGTAGGCGAGACATCGCCGAGTTCGCCGCCTTTGAGGGCGGGTCCGGCGAGGGCCTGCGCCACGAGCCGCATCTGCTCGCGGTTCACGCGGGACTCACGCAGGAACTCCGGCAATTCGCGCGGGCGCTTCTCCATCAGCCACAGCGTACGGTGCAGCGCGTCTATCAGTGGAGCAGGCTGCCCAGCCTGCTGATCCGGCAGCCCCAGCTTCTCATCGTTGCCCCGCTCGAGAAAATCCCGGAGCCGGTACTTGCTCTTGTTCTTGGCGACCAATGCCGGGCTGGCAGCCCGGCCCACAGAAAGGCCCCCTGTTCCGTCCAATTCCACATGCGTCCCGTTGGCAAATACGATGGCCTCGCCCGCATCAAGTTCCGCCCAGCGATACGTATAGCGCCAGAGCAAGTAGAAGCGTGTCGGCGAGTCTACTCCGGCAAGGCTGGTTTGGCGGCTGCCATTTCCGCCCACCTCTTTCGATAGGCGGTTCAGGATTTCTTCCAGTACGACTGTCTCTACCTCAGCGAGGAACCGTTCGGCGGGCACTTCCTCGCCATTCGCGTACTCGACGCGAGCATGGCGAGTGAAGGAACGCAGCCCCGCCCCAACACACGAAATCACCAAATCGGCGCCACTAACACCCATCTTCCAGAGGGAATCCACTCGCTCGTGAACAATCTCGTTTAGTTCTGGATGAACATGAGCCTCGTAGGAGCCAGCACCTGAACTGTCGCGTTTGCGCGCAATGAGAAAGATGCTAGAGGCAAGAGCGGCAGATTCTTGTGCACGGAGGCGTCCAGGTTTCTCAGTATCCAATGGCCAAGCCTCTTCGACCGTAAAACCCGCGTTGCGAAGAGCATCAACCAGGGTGGCCCAACCCAGCGTAGTCTTGTGTGCATAGACGATAGAAAGTAGCCCACTGCGTTTGAGCGCACTATGGGCACGGGCGAAACTTTCTCGCATCATGCACTCATAGGCGTTCTTAGCTTTATCCCAGTTACCCGTATGACGCCCAGCATCTGCGATAGCTTCGGACTTCTTGGGTGTACACGGTGTGGCAAAGTGTTCCGGGTATAGAAATCCAATTGAACGCTTCAGCCATACATAGAAATAGTCAGAAATATCTGCATATGGCACGTTATCATAGTATGGTGGATCTGTAATAACCGCATCTAAGAACTCTGGCGGCAACAAGTCGTTGGTTGCGGAGCCACGTATTACCCTGCTAGGAATAGGTGCCACTGCATCACCAGATTTCAGCGCTTCAGTAATAGCATCCACGCCCCAGCCACCGCTGCCATCATTGAAAGGGTTGGCCTCGGCGCAATCCCACACCATGTTTATTGTCTGCCGACCGAACGCATGCGCAATTCTGCTGCTGCCGAAGTAATTATGAACGCACAGCGAGGAGTTGAAATCAGCAAGTCGGTCAAGTATGCAAGCAAGATACGTGGCTATGGCTCTTGCATGTTCTTGGCACCCTAGATCGCCAAGGCTTTCCAAAGCTTGGCGGATGCACCAAGTGAACGTAAGCATCGAAAGGAGTTGTCGGGAAAGAAATAGGTCGGCAAACGTCCTGAATCCATAAGGTCTTACGGTGATGCCAAGAGTATTGTCTTTGGACGTATCCGGGAGGTTGGCAATCGGCTCAGTGGGAAGGGAGAGGCCGCTTCGCTCAACCACAAGATCAATGCGTTGCTGAATGAGATCATCCGGAGGGATACTATCCCTACACATACTCTCCGGAAGATAGATCTTCCCTTGCCGATGCGGATGCGTGCATATTGCGGCCATAAACTGAACGCCAAGCCTTCCAGCCCAACCCTCTTCCTTAATGTAATCCACATCAGCCACGGTTCCACAAGCTGGACAAGTTGAGTTCCCACCTCTTGATCCCAGAGCAGGATCAAATCCCAAGCCACGCTCTGATGTTGCTTCTACCACGTCGAAGCGAACGCACCTCTCGTTATTCGTGGTCATGATCTTCATGGCCACAAATCTTCCTGTAGTCTTGCAAAGCCAAGTTTGGCGAATGAGTGGAACTACCATTTGGCAAGCAGGGTTCTTGCACTTGACGGTGCGGGTCCAGAGATAAGCCACAGGGGTAAGAGTGGGCCGGGCTGCCAGCCCGGCATCTTCATACAACCAAGGATAGTCTGTGGGCCGGACTGCCAGTCCGGCTTTGCAGGGATTCTGTCGGATATAGCACCATTTTTCTTCAAAAGAAGCGGGGTTTCGGATGATATGATCGAAACGTTCGTCCTGCCAGAGGGTACCGGAACAGCCCATGAGTTTGTTGATCTGGTTGGCGGTCCAACTCTTGGCCGTGTGCAAGATTTCAGTCAAGGTCCAATAAGAGCCGTCTTCCTTGGACAATGGGCTCAACAAGGCATGGACGTGGTCCGGCATGACAACTGCCTGCCAGAGGTCGTATCTTTGGCCGGACCAGTGCTTGAGGTTGTCAAGGACAATGGTGCGGGCGTCAGGGGAGAGGGTGATGCCGCTACCGACACGGTAGGTGATGAAGTAGCAGGCGCCTTCCTTTTCCCAGTGGGGGAGTTTGCGGCGGGTCTTGGCAACACCTTGGTGAAGAGAGAAGAATTCAGGCTGAGAGGGAGCCAGGCTGGCAGCCTGGCCCACATTCCAGAAATCATCATCCGGCAAGGGCGGATACAGGTCGCCGATTTCCGCCCTAACCTTTTCAAGCACCCAATTGCCCCAGTAGCGGACTTCCTCGGCCAAGCCGCCCCAGGTCGTCTCGCCTTTGGCGTTCTTCGGGCCGGTCATTCCGCGCACATTGGGGTCGGGCTTGCCGTACTTCTGCGGATAGACCAGCGTACACAATTCGATGATGTGGGCAACAGGATTCAGGTCATTGGCATACGCCTCGCAGCCGAGCCGGAGCGCTTCGAGCGGAATGGCCCCGCCGCCCGCAAAGGGATCGAGCACGCGGGGACGCGGCGCGCGGCCTGCTTCGATGTCCTCGCGCGTCACCTGGGCGTTCTCCTTCGGCCACTTGAACTCCTCGACCCAGCCCGGCCACTGACCTCTGGCCCGCGCGTCAGCAAGTTCCGCTGTCAGGCGGTCCGCATGCGCATCCAGGATATGCCGCTGGGCCTCGGCGATCACGCGCGGATCACCGGGATACTTGCACAGCCGTTCGACGAACTTCGCCGCATTCGCCCGGCCCAGACTTTGCTTCTTGTTGTCCGGTCCATTCTCCGGCACAAACTGCGACGCGGGCACCAGCGCCCCGTACACCGCCGCCCGGCACGCCACCAGCGGCCGCCGCGCCCACCACAGATGCAGCGTCGAGATATGCCCCTTCCGGACGCTCTTCTCCCGCGACGCCTCCGCGCTAATCGCCTCAATCGGCAGGTAGTCCTCAATCAGGCGCTTGTCATCTATCATGGCAACTGGCCCCCGGTCGGATTTCTCAACGCGATTTCGTTTCGGCGCAAAGCACCTGCCAACACTACGGCGACCGAACATGCGCTTGTTATCAGCATGTCCGCAACCAGTGGCGGGGTGGCCGTTGCCCGATCTCCGTGTGCATGTCGATCTCCTGTCTCATGAGCAGCCTGATACGCATTCTCCGCGAGGCTTGAGAATGCCTTGATGGCTCTGTCGCCAATATTGGCCACGGTCGCCAAGTCCTCAAGATTCGTCTGTCGGCGTAATTCGACCAGATAGTTGGGCAGCTGTTTTGTGTTTGGCTCGGCGATACCGAGTCTGGACAATGCCTCGCGGCACACTGATTCGGCGGCGGAGACGGCCGCCGTGATGGCGCCGGGGGGATCGGTGCTCATGCGCAACACCGCTTTGCCAAGTAATTCGCGGGCTTCCTGAAGATTCGCCGATTCCATCGTGGTTTCCGCACTCCGCACGTAGTCGTGCGCGCCGCCGGCCTCCAAGATCTCGCTGAGCGCCACGCCGCTTTCCTGCAAGGCCTGTTCAAGCGATGCCCTGTCATCATCTTGCACCGCTTTGCGACTGAACACCACGCGAACGAGTTCCAGCAGGATTCCGTCTGCTTCCGCTTTGTCGAAATCCTGGTAGATTGTGTCGAACCCCTCGTTCATTATCGTTGACTTGGACTTATAGCAGGGCGATTTCATACTGCCCGTCACTTGGATGGCAAGAACACGATTCGCGTTCGCTCCGGCATCCAAGAGGAATTGTTTCAACTCGTCCCTTGACGAATATGCGTCAACGAGACGCCTGATCGCCGCGATTGCCTTGGAGTTGAGCGTGGCTGAGGTCTCTTGCGCGCTCATGTCTCTTTTGTCCCCTTTCTGTCCCCTTGCGGCTTCTGCCGGCCACGCTTCATAGGGACGGCCAGTCTCTTGCGTTCTTGCAGCAGGGCTTGGGTTCGTTCGATTTCGGCGGTGAGTTCCTTTTCGTCCGGAAGGGCGGTGCGATACTCTGACGCCATGACCTTGTTTGGAAGCCCTTCGAGAGCGTAGCGCGCGACGGCCTCGTCCTTCCGGGCGCAAAGGATGAGGCCTACCGGTGGGTTTTCGCCCTCGCGCACCCAGTGCTCCCGGGCGTAGTTGAGGTAAAGATGCATCTGGCCGGCGTCGGCATGGGTAAACTTGCCTATTTTCAAGTCAATGACGACTAGACACCGCAGGCGACGATGGAAGAAGAGCAGGTCCACCTTGTACCACTCATCGCCGATACGCAGACGTTTCTGCCGACCGACGAAGCAGAAGTCGTCCCCGAGTTCCAGGAGAAACGCTTCGAGGTGGCGGATGAGCGCTTCTTCAAGGTCGTTTTCAGAGTACTCATCCTTGAGGCCAAGGAACTCGAGAATGAACGGATCCTTTATTGCCTCTTCAGGGGTCACGCGGTCTTCGGGAAGCGGCTTCTCGCCCTTGCGCAGCATGGCCGCCTTGTTGCGGGAGAGGGCTGTCCGTTCGTAAAACTGGGCGTCAATCTGCCGGTCGAGTTGGCGGACCGACCAGCCGTTGCGCAGGGCTTCGGTCTCATAGAACTTGCGGGCGAGTTCGTTCTTGACGCTGAGCAAGCGTACATAGGCCGACCACGGGAGGGGGAAACATGACGCAAGGCCAGCCAGGTCGAATTTGGCAGACAGTGTCTGCTCTTTTAATTCGCCAGACACTGTCGGGCGAATCTCAGGAACGCGAACGTCCTGAGAAATCCGCGACACTGTCGCGGAAATTCCAGACGCCGTCTGGAAGATCGGCTCTCTCAGCGCGCCTGCCACGTCCGGAGGCAATTGTGCAGACACTGTCTGCAGAATTCCTAGGTGTTCAGATTCTGCAGACGGGATCTGCAGAATCTGCCATGAGAGATAAAATGCTTTCATCAGCCAGACGTTTCGGACCGAAAAACCGCGTCCATATCGAGCAGTCAAATCGGCGGCCAAGCGTTCAATGAGTTCTTCGCCATATTCTGCTCGCGCTGCTCCGGCCTGCTCGAACTCGACGATCCGCCGCCCAATGAGCCAGTATGCGGCCGTCATCATGCAGTTCACCGAACGGGCCGCCGACCGTCTGGCGGCCTCGATGACGGTGGAGACATCGACAAGGACCGAATTGTAAGCGTCCGGGCCGGTATCGCGTTTCCTGACCTTGTTCGTCATGGATTCTCCCTCGCCGCTTGCTCGACGGCCTGTGCCGGAATGTCGAAGTACCGCGCCGCCACAACTTCCTTTTTGGCGTGGTCGAGGTGCTTGACGGGATTCTGAATGCGGACCGGTTCGGGGTCCGGGTTGTTCAGCGGGTCCCAGACCACGTAGAGCCAGTAGGAATCGCCGAGTTGGGCGGCCTTGTACCATTCGTTGGTGGTCAGGCGGATGGGCATTCCGCGCTGGCGCCCCTTAACCTCAATGCGGCGAAGTCCGGTGACCGGATCCCGGTATCCGGTCTGCGGGTCGGCGGGGCCAAGGCTGCGGATGTCGAAGCCGATCTTGAGATGTCCGACTCGCTCACACTCCCAGCCGCGAGCCTGTTCGTAAGCAATAACCACATCTTCCGCCGCCAATTCAGAACGACGCCGTATCTCGGGGTCGGCCTCGTCGAGCATCAACTCGCACGCGTCCGCGCCCGGCGGGAACACCAATGCTGTCGCGATGTGGCGCACAGGGCCATGGCGGGCGAGATCGAGCCGTTGCAAACCCTCCATGCGCTCCTTACGCGTGCGTTGCAGATCAGCGAGATCATTCTCGGCCCGTTGACGAGCGATGGCAACCTCTGGTGAACCCGCCTCGCGAGCGCGCAGGTTCATCACGCGGTCCTGCGCGGCGCGAACGCGGGCATCGAATGAGCGTTCGAGATAGTCGCGGCAAACTTGCACAAAATGCTGTCGTTCCACTTGGCACCGCGTCCGCACTTCCATCTGATAGGTGATCTTGAGGAAATCGGCCGCCGCGCTAGAGTCCAGCGAATCCATGTCAACAGGCGGATGCGGGTGTGCGGGGAGGTCCAATAGGCTGTCCGCTGGAACAACAGCGAAATGCTCGGCAGCGGGTGCGTTCGGGTCTTCTTTGATTGCGACCACTTCGGCAAAGAGTGTATCTATGTCGCCGTTGACCTTCTGTCCTCGAATGGACATCTCGAAGAAATGGAGGCGATAGGGCGCGACCGCCACCGGGTCCACGTACACCGCAACGCCGCCAACAAGTCCGGCCAGCACCTCGTTGAGGCGCTCATCCACAGCCGCGTAAAGAGGATGGCCGGGACCTAAAAGGACAGCGTCTATGTGTTGGTCGAGGTCCAGATGCTCTTTGTGGAAGGTGACCTTCCGGTAGACGGATTCGGCCTTGCCGAGTCGGCGCACGGCATTTAGGCGCTCGGAGCGGAGGTCGGAGAGAACGTGCTCAATGCGCCAGAGGCCATCCGCACGCGGTTCGACTCGCAGGCCGACCTCTCGCGCGGCTTCAATGAAGTGCTTCTCGACATACTTGGGCATCAGCCGGCGTTCTTCGGATTCCGCGTTGGCGCGCTGAAAGGAAGAGAAGTCCACGTTAGCGCGCGCAAGGGCGATGCCGGTGGCGATCTCGTATTGCTGCAGCCGGGCCGGGTCGATCCGTTCGATCTTGTCGAGGTATTCGTCCAGTCGTCGCGGGTCGTGGGCAACTTCACGCAGCATTTCCGGCAGGTTGACATCGTTGAGGGACAGAACCTCGCCGATCACGTCAAAGACCCGGTCTGCCAACACGGCGCGCATCTGTTCCAACTTCAGCAACAGCCGCTGGAGGATGCGGCCCTCGATGATCGGCTGGCCCTCCTCGGAATCGCTGGCCACGAAGTTGAACGCATCCACCTCGCGTTCCTGCCCGATTCGATGGATGCGGCCCAGGCGCTGTTCGAGGCGCGTGGGATTCCACGGCAGGTCGTAGTTGATCATGAGGTGGCAGAACTGGAGGTTGATGCCTTCGCCCGCTGCTTCCGTGGCGACACAGATCTGGCAAGCCGTGCGGAATTGCTCCTGGGCGCGCTTGCGTTCATGCGGATTCATGCCGCCGTGAATGTTGCAGATGGAGTAGCCCCAGCGCTTCAGGTGGTCGGAGAGGTACGTAAGTGTGTCGCGATGCTCGGTGAAGATGAGCAACTTTCCGCGCCCGTCGGACAATTCATTGAACTCCGCCTTTTCCAGGCATTCCTTGAGCGCGGCGAGTTTCGAGTCGCGGGCGGAGTCACGCACGCGCTTGGTTTGAGCATACAGATCTTGGAGGGCCGCGATTTCGGCGCGCAACTGATCGAGCTCGACTGCGGCCGTCACCTCATCCACAAGCTGATCGCGCTCGTCGTCGTCGAGATCATCCTCGTCTTGCTCGGCATCTGCGATACAGCCCTGAAGATAGGCCAGACGCTTGGCCCGCTGGCTGGGTGACAAGTCCTCCAACTCCTTGAGAAGCGCCTGTTGGCGTTCCAGACGCCTGCGGATCGACTCGCAAATGGCATAGGTCGAACTGGCGAGACGCCGCTGCAACACGGTGCGAGCCAAAGCCACGCTCGCCTTCTTCCGTCCTGACGCTTGCGGCAGAAAGCGGTTGATGAAGGCGGTGACCTCTTTGTACAGGTCGTATTCATCGTGGTTCAGAAGGAATGTGACCGTATGCGCGCGCCGGTCGGGGAACAGCCGCCGCCCGTTCATGTCCTTCAGGTCTTCCTTCAGGCGACGCAACGCCCACGGGCATTCGGGTCCCAGGCGAAGGATCTCACGACGGATTTCTCCGGCCCGGTTGGGCACGCGGTGCGGTTCGGGGAACAGGTCGGGATCAATGAGACGGACGAAATGGGCGAAGCGGTCGTCGTCACCGTGGTGCGGGGTGGCGGTCAACAGGAGCAAGTGATCGGCCTGCGCGGCCAAGCGTTCAGCAAGCTGATAGCGCTTCGTCTTCTCCGCTTCATCGCCGCGCGAGGAAGAGTGTTTGGTGTAGGCGCTGCACTTGTGGGCCTCGTCGATGACCACCATGTCCCAGCGCTGTTGCCAGATTCTCTCGCGGACATCGTCCTGCTTGGCGTAGTCAAGCGAGGCTACGACCTGCGTTGACCGCTGCCACGGGTTGACCAGTTGCTGCTGGTCCACGGCAGCGAAGATCATGTCGAACGGCTCGCCAAACCATCGCAGCAATTCGTCCTGCCACTGGATGGTGAGCGGGGCCGGGCAGAGTATCAGGATGCGTTCGATAGCCTGGCGCAACTTCAGTTCCTTGATGAGCAGCCCGGCCATGATGGTCTTGCCCGCGCCGGGATCGTCGGCAAGCAGGAAACGGAGCCGAGGTTGCGGCAGCATCTTGAGGTAGACCGCTTCTATTTGGTGCGGCAAGGTGCGAATGCCCGATAGACTGACGGCAAACTGACGGTCGTGGGCGTATGCAAGGCGAATACGAGCGGACTCAATCAGAAGGCGTGTTCTTTCGGGGTCATTCGTGGTGACTCTGGAAGCCCGTTCCTCTGACTGCCCGAAGAGGGCTTGCGCTTCCTGTTCCGATAGGATGGCTTCATCCGGCGTGCCGTCCGACAAACGTACTCGGCACTCGTATCCCGAACCGAGAGACCGCACAGACTCCAGCACCACCGGCTCGGGAAAATGTCCCGGCAGGCTTATCCGTTGTCCGAGAGGAAATGCGGCTTCCGTATTCATCTGTGCTTTCCGCGTACAACCTTGGGCTTCTTCGCAGGTCCCGCACTCAGCCAAGCGTCAATCGCGTCCCTGTGAAAGCGCCATTGGCGCCCCGCCTTCTGGCCGGGGATCTTTCCGGACTGAACGAGCCTATAGACCGTGGACTTCGGCAACCTCAAGTACGCAACGACCTCATCAAGGGTCATGATTGTCTCTGGGCTTTCGTCCATCAAGCGTTCCCTCGTTTTCCCTTGGCCACGAGTCAAGTATTACGGCAAAGAGAATATCCGCGAGTTATGAGCAATGTCAATTGATTGCTACCAGCGGTTTCAGGAAGGGCGGCCTGCACTCCAGGAGGGGACGCAGAGCAGACGAAGCGGCATTTTGTCGAAATCTTCCCCGCCAACATAGGCCCATGCTGCCGCAGGTGCGCCGTCCGAGAAGACTGACACCAAGACTCGGTTGTAGAGGCTGGGACTACCGGGGCGGTAGCCCTCCAAGCGGTCCAAGCGCGGGAGGCGTTCCTCGGGGTCGTCGAAGGTCATGAGTTCCCCGCGAACAAGCCCCCAGCCGCGCCGTGTGCGGCCTTTGGTGCCCTGGTCGGGGTGTTGGGCCGACCCCGCTTCGAAGCGCGTCTGTGCCGCCACGTCGGCACACGGGTCGGCGGATCCGTGGGCGAGGATATCCGCCCCTGGCACCTGCAGCACCGGCAGCCCGCAGTCTATCTCGTAAAGCCGCCCGCGCACCACGGCCTCCTCGATGGAGACCGCCCCGGCGCAGAACCGCTCATGGTTCCACATGCCGCGCTTCAGCGTGCCGTAGACCAGAACCCGCAATAGGCCTGGCGTGTTCGGCTTCGCGCCGTCCTGGTTCGTCATTGCTCAGTCTCCTGCGGTTCCCTGACCCTTGCCTGCGGCGTGAACGAAAAGTCACCCGCGA